>NZ_JBEXSW010000033.1:82777-103587 GCF_040613775.1 Streptomyces sp. NPDC006208
GCCCGGGAGCCACCGGCACCGGTCCAGGCGTTTCCGGGCGCCCCGGGCCTGTCGGTGCCGCTGGTCAGACGCCCGTCGCGGGCAGGCCGACCGCCACAGGTCAGCCCAATGCGGGTCGTTCCGGCGGTTCCGCCGGGCATCGTGCGGCCCGTGCGGACGGGATTGTGGGAGGTACCCCGCAACGTACGACCGGCGGCTCCGCAGGGGCGCGCATTCCGCGGGGGACGGTCATCGGCGGAGAAGGAGCAGTCACCGGCCGTGCGTCGACTGCCCGGCCCGGCCAAGCAGGTGTGATCGGCACCAATGCCACGAACGGAGCGCGGCCCACCGGTCGTGGAACACCCAGCACGAACGGGGTGGTTGGTACTCCGCGTAGCAACGCAACGGGATCGCGGCCAGCGGCAGGTTCAGGTCGTCCCAGCCAGCGCCGGCCCGAGGACGAGGACCAGGACGGCGGTTCGACGCGTCCGGACCACCTGACAGAAGACGAAGAAACGTGGGCAGCCCGTCGGCGCGGCGCTGTGCCGCCGGT
This sequence comes from Streptomyces sp. NPDC006208, assembly GCF_040613775.1. Taxonomy (NCBI): domain Bacteria; kingdom Bacillati; phylum Actinomycetota; class Actinomycetes; order Kitasatosporales; family Streptomycetaceae; genus Streptomyces; species Streptomyces sp. NPDC006208. Next base: position 83,310 of record NZ_JBEXSW010000033.1, read on the forward strand.
GATCGACTAAGCACTGGAAGGTTCGGAAGTCAGGATGACGGTAGCGATGGCCTGGAATCGAAAGCACGGGGAGCCACGTGCTGTTGTGACGCGTGTGTTCAGTGCCGTGGTCATGGTCACGGCACTGACCGCAGGCGTGGTCGGGCATGCTCCTGAAGCCGCTGCTGATGAAGCACAATCGAAGCAGTGGTACCTCGAGGCCATGGATGCCGAGAAGATCTGGAAGAGCACCACTGGCAAGGGCATCAAGGTCGCCATCATCGACAGCGGCGTCAATCCGAACATTGCGTCTTTGAAGAACCAGGTCCTGAAGGGTGCAGACCTAACCGGTACGCCAGGTGACGAAACCGATGACTACAGCGGTCATGGAACGACAATGGCGGAGCTTATCGTCGGCACGGGGGCAGGCGGTGGACTGCAGGGCCTCGCACCAGGCGCCAAAGTCATCCCCATGAGGGTCAACGACACGGACCGGCAGAACAAGATGCGTGTCAATGCTTTCGACGTGGAGCAGGCCATCAAGGCTGCAGCCGACAGCGATGCGCAGATCATCAATGTGTCGATGAGTAACGACTTCTACAGCTCCCAAGTTCGTGACGCGGTTAAGTATGCGCAGGCGAAGGGAAAGTTGCTCTTCGCGGGTGCCGGTAACGGTGCTGAAGAGGGAAACAAACCGCAGTACCCGGCCAGTTATCCGGAAGCCATTTCTGTTGCCGCTGGTGGATCCGATGGACAGATCGCCCCCTACTCCCAGCACAACAAGTACGTGGACCTCGCTGCCCCGGGTAGCGACATCCCCGGTTGGTGCAACGCATCGTTCAAGAGCTACTGCGATGCCGGTGGCACCAGCAACGCGACCGCCCTCGCCTCCGCCTCCGCCGCCCTCATCTGGTCTGCTCACCCCGAGTGGACCGGCAACCAGGTGCTGCGCGTGATGCTGGAGAGCGCCGGCCGGGGTGGGGACGGCAACAAGAAGGGCCTCAGCGAGTACTACGGCTACGGAGTGGTCCGTCCCGGCGCCCACATCAACCGCGGTCTCGGAAAGCCCGGAGACCCGAATGTCAATCCGCTCACGAACGAGAGGGTCGGCGACTCCTCCGATTCATCCGCTTCTCCCAAGCCCTCTGCACCAGCCTCGTCACAACCCCCCAAGCCCAAGCCCGGATCCAACGCCGCCGTGAAAGGCTCCAGTTCGGAGTCCTCGGACGGCAGCGGTCAGCTGGGACTGGTGCTCGGTGCCATCGCCGCCGCGGTGGTGATCGGAGGCGGAGCCTTCGCCGTTGTGCGCAAGCGTCGCAGCGCGTGACCGCCACCGGCCTCTGGTGACCTCAAGCCACCGCCACCCCGAAACCTCTGCCTATCACCACCCGGTGAAGCGCAGGCCGGCAAGTTCCAACGACACATCAGAAGGGAAACCCAGCCATGTCACAGGGCCAGCGCCTATCAGATGAGCAAGTGGCCAAGCTTCAGGAGCACATTCTTCTGAAGTTCACCTCGATCAAGGGGCAGCTCCACCAGATTCAGGGCACGATCGACAGCCTCGAAGGCCAGTGGAAGGGCATCGGCGCCGGGGCCTTCGACAAGAAGCAGTATGAGATCAACAACTCGATGGTGCGCATCGGCAACCTCCTTGCCGAATACGTTGAGTCGATGACTCTGACGCGCAAGATCAAGGATGGCACGGAAGACGAAATCCGTGCGGCAGTGCAGTCCATCGACGTCAACGACGGCGCCCCGCAGTCGAGCATCCGCGGCCTGTAGCCCAATGAGGGCCCGCTCGACCTCAGCAAGTAATCACTGAAACACAACCATCAAGGAGTTGGGGGAATCATGGCTTTGGGTTCACCGGATGAGCTCGTCGTCAAGTATGGCGCGCTCGACGCGACCGCCACAGTGCTCGGCAACCAGGCCAAGAAGCTCGAAGAGGACCTCGCCGACATCAAGAAGGCCGTGGCCACCGTGGCCGCCGGGTGGGAGGGTGACGCGCACGAGGCCTACACCCGGAAGGCGGCGCAGTGGGACAAGGAGGCCGAGATCATCCACAAGGCTCTCGTGTCCATCACCCAGGTCGTTGCCCGCGCCGGCGGTGACTACATGGGTGGCGACAAGAAGGCTGCCAGCTACTTCCAGTAGGACTGGGGCTGTTCGCAGCCGTCCGGGGTGGGCACGCGCGAGGGGTGCCCACCCCTTCCCATGCCCGAAGTACGGTCGTGCCGGGCTCAGCATGCCGCTGCTCTTGCCCAGCCGTGGCCGTCGCGATCCTCCCAGTCGCCGCCCCGCACGCCCGTCCGCGTAGTTCCTGTCCGCGCGGATCCCCTTCTTCCAGCCGGCCACGACCAGGACCTGACCATGCTCTCGCCCCTCACTCACGACGACCCGGTCGCCATCGGCGCGTACCGCCTCCTTGCCCGGCTCGGCAGCGGCGGTATGGGCACCGTCTACCTGGCTCGCTCGGCCGGAGGCCGCACCGTCGCGCTGAAGACCATGCATGCGGGCATCGCCTCAGACCCTGCCTCGCGTGCCCGTTTCCGACTGGAGACGGACGCGGCCCGAGTTATCGGCCGTCACCACGGTGCAATGGTCGTCGATGCCGACTCACTGGCCGAAACTCCCTGGCTGGCCACCGAGTACGTCCTCGGCCCGCCCCTCGACGAGGCCGTCGCCCTCTCCGGACCGCTGCCCGAGTCCTCGGTCCGTGCCCTGGGCGCAGCCCTCGCCGGAGCGCTGGCCCAACTCCATGCCTCGGACGTCGTCCACCGTGACCTGAAGCCCTCAAACGTCATGGTCACGGCATACGGCCCCAAGATCATCGACTTCGGCATCGCCCGCGCAGCCGGCGACGACCGCCTGACCCGCACAGGTGCCGCCGCGGGCACTCCCGCCTTCATGTCCCCTGAACAGGCCACCGGACAGGAACACACCCCGGCGGGTGACGTCTTCGCCCTCGCCGGCGTGCTCACCTACGCTGCCACCGGCCGGGGCCCCTTCGGCAGCGGTCAGGCAGCAGACCTGCTCTACCGCGTTCGCTACGCGGACCCCGACCTGACCGGCGTTCCCGACCTACTCGCCCCGATCCTGTACCACTGCCTGTCCAAGGAGGCCGGCCGGCGGCCTACGACGTCGGATCTGATCGCTCAACTGCACCACGGCCAAGGTGAGTTCGCTGACCACCTTCCGGACGTGATTCTCGCGGACATCGCCCGCCGCGCGTCGGAGGTGTGGCAGTACCAGCCGTACCGCCTCCAGGCACCGCCGGAATCCCAGGATCCCTCCACCGTCCCGAGCCGCATTTCCCGCCGCAAGTTGCTCTCACTGGCTGGTGGTTCTGTGATGGGCGTGGCCGCGGCAGGAGCAGGAGCAGGAGCGTGGATGTGGATGGGCAGGAAGGGGGCGGACGATGACGCCCATTGCCGCCGAAGTCCTGCACGAACTCGCCGCGTCCGCGCCGGCATCCATGGGTACGGTCCTGGACTCCACAACATCGTTGCTGACGCCCGGCTGGCTGCCCGGCCGGGTGGTGGCGGCGATCGCCCGCCAGTCCGCGGAGATACTTGCCGCGGAGGTCCGTGTTCCGCTGCCGGGAGCGTAGTAACCCACAGTGAGCCGACGCCCCTTGATGACCGTCGCACGTGCAAGGCGGGTCCTGACGCCCGCCGTCAGCCGGTGGCGTGCTTCGTGCTCAGCCGCCACAAAGCGCCCCCAGCGCATGGAAAAGGCGCCCCAGCGCACGGAAAAGGGGCGCACCCGGCAGAGTGCGCCCCTTTCCACATGCCGGCGGCATGGGTCCCACCACCACCGCCGGCCGAACCGGATCGGCCGGTAACCTCGGCTCGATCCGCTCCCACGTCACATCAGTGACCACCAACCGCCCGGACGCATCCGGTCAACTGCTCGGCCACGCCGATGCCCCTCAGCCCTGGACGTCCGGCGGCATGAGACCGGTCTGTACCAACGGGTTCCCGCGCTGACGCGAGACGAAGATGCCCCGTCCGGCCGGCATCGGCCGCATCCGGGCGCCGCCGAGGACATCGCCCTCCTGCGGATCGCCGGAGAGCAGCACACCCTGGGCGCCGAGCTCCATCATCCGCTGCATGAACGGTTCGTAGGAGGACCGGCTCGCCCCCGCCGCGCTGCGGGCGATGATGAAACGCACGCCCACATCGCGCGCGAACGGCAGGTGTTCCGTGAGCTTGGCCAGCGGATTGCCGCTCGATGTGGACACCAGGTCGTAGTCGTCGACCACGACGTACACGGAGGGGCCACGCCACCAGCTGCGGTCCCGCAGCTGCTGGGCCGTGACGTCGGCCGACGGTGTACGGCGCTGCATCAGGTCGGCCAGCGCGTCCACGTGGTGGTCCATGTTGTTGGACATGGGGACGTACTCCGCCAGGTGCGTGGGCGGGGTGACGTCCAGCAGCGCGCGCCGGTTGTCGATCACGAAGAACTTGGCCTGGTCACCGTCGTACCTCTCCGTCACCTGCTTGATGAGCAGCCGCAGGAGGTTGGACTTGCCGGACTCGCTCTCACCGAACACCAGGAAGAACGGGTCGCGGTCGAAGTTGACGAAGACCGGTTCCAGGCTGTTCTCGTCGATGGCGAAGGCCACACCGCGCTTCGGCTCCGCGAAGCCCGCCGGAAGGTCCTGCACCGGCAGTTCGCGCGGCAGCAGCCGCACCGACGGGGCGCCCGGCGCGGTCCAGTGCCGTGAGACCTCCTGCGCCATCGCGGCCGTGGCCTCGGACAGGTCGCTGTCGGAGTTGATGCCGTCGATGCGCGGCACAGCGCCCATGAAGTGGAGCTTCTCCGGCGTGATACCGCGTCCCGGCACACCCGTCGGGACGTTGACGGCGACCTTGCGGTCAACCTCCGAGTCCATGGTGTCGCCCAGACGCAGCTCGAGCCGGTTCATCAGGTGGTCCTTGAGGTTGGAGCGGACCTCCATCGAACGCGACGCCGTGAGGATCACGTGGATGCCGTAGCCCAGTCCGCGCGCCGCGATGTCCACGACGGCAGGCTCCAGGCCTTCGTAGTCGGTGCGGAAGTTGCCCCAGCCGTCGATGACCAGGAAGACGTCACCCCACGGCTGCTCCGTGGCGGAGATCTCGCCGCGCGCCCGCAGCCTGCGGTACGTGGCGATCGAATCGACGCCCGAGCTGCGGAAGAACTCCTCGCGCCGCGCCAGGATGCCGTACACCTCGGCCACCGTGCGCCGTACCTTCTCGGGGTCGAGGCGCGATGCGACGCCACCCACGTGCGGCAGGCCGGCGACGGACGACAAGCCGCCACCGCCGAAGTCGAGGCCGTAGAACTGCACTTCCTGCGGAGTGTGCGTCAGCGCGAAGGCCGAGACGATCGTCCTCAGCAGGGTCGACTTGCCCGACTGCGGACCGCCCACGATCTGCATGTGGCCGGCCGCGCCGGAGAAGTCCCGGTAAAGGGTGTCGCGGCGCTGCTCGTACGGCTTGTCGACCACACCCAGCGGTACGACGAGCCGGCCGGCGCCCTCGTACCCGGGCTGCGTCAGACCGCGGCCCTCCACACCGGCAAGGCCGGGCAGGAGGGCGTCCAGCGGCGGCGGGTTGTCCAGGGGCGGCAGCCACACCTGATGCGCCTCCGCGCCCCGGCCCTCGAGCCGCCGCACGATCACATCGAGTACGGAGTCCGCGAGCGCGTCGTCCTCCGCCGTCCGTGCGTCCGGCACCCGTGTCTGGGAGGTGGGCTCGATATAGCGGACCGGGACGGGTGCCGCGGTGAACGGCACCGGCCTGCGGTCCACCGGAAGCGGACCACCGGCCACGGCCGTGTGCTGGTGGTCGCGGTACACCCCGGAGACGTACGCCGCCTTGAAGCGCACCATCTCGTCCGTACCGAACTTCAGGTACCCGGAACCGGGCACATTGGGCAGCTGGTAGGCATCGGGCACGCCGATCGCCGCACGCGACTCGGCCGCGGAGAAGGTGCGCAGACCGATCCGGTACGACAGGTACGTCTCGAGTCCCCGCAGACGGCCCTCCTCCAGCCGCTGGGACGCCAGCAGCAGATGGACGCCCAGCGAACGTCCGATACGTCCGATCTGCACGAACATCTCGATGAAGTCCGGCATGGCGGTGAGGAGTTCGCTGAACTCGTCGATGACCAGAACGAGCGACGGGATGGGCTGCAGCGGGGCGCCGGCGGCGCGCGCCTTCTCGTAGTCGTGGATGTTGGCGTAGTTGCCGGCGTCACGCAGCATCTCCTGGCGGCGGTTCAGCTCGCCGCGGATGGAGTCGCCCATGCGGTCCACCAGGGTCAGATCGTCCGCCAGGTTGGTGATCACCGCCGCGACGTGAGGCATCTGGGACATACCGGCGAAGGTGGCGCCACCCTTGAAGTCCGCGAGGACGAAGTTGAGCGTCTCCGAGGAGTGTGTGACGGCAAGGCCCAGCACGAGCGTGCGCAGCAGCTCGGACTTGCCGGAGCCGGTGGCACCCACGCACAGGCCGTGCGGGCCCATGCCCTCCTGAGCCGCTTCCTTGAGATCGAGCATCACGGGCGCGCCGTCCTCGCCCACGCCGATCGGTACGCGCAGCCGCTCCGACTGGGAACGGGGGCGCCAGGTACGGCTCACATCGACGGACGCCGCGTCACCGAGGTTCAGAAGGTCGGTGAAGTCGAGGTTGGCGAGCAGCGGTTCGTCGTCGTCCGAGCCCGATGCGACCCGAAGGGGCGCGAGTTGGCGTGCGAGCGCCTCGGCGGCTTCGAGACTCAGCCGGTCGGGCGCTCCGTCGTACACCAGGCCGTGTCCCGACTCCAGCTGCAGCGAATCACGGTGCACGACCACCGACAACCCGCCGCGAGCGCCGGTCATTTCGCCCGGTACGACCTCGATGATGGTCACACCCTGCAGACCCTCTGCCGCCGCGAGCCCGGACATGGCGGGAATCGACTGTCCGTCGAGCACGACGACGATGTGCGGCTGGTCCAGGAGCGGGTGATTGCCGCCCTGGAAGCGCGGGCGTCCGTCGAGGCGCCCTGCGAGCATGTCCTGCAGGTCCCGCGCATCGGTGGTGATCATCCGCCGGCTGCCCGCGCCGTCGCCGGCACCCGGGGCCTGGACGTGCGGGAGCCACTTCGCCCACTCCCACTGCGCAGCCGCTTCCGACCCGGCGGCGATGGCGATGACCAGGTCCTCGGGGGAATGCAGAGAGACGAGCGACCCGACCATCGCACGGGCCGCCGACCGGACGGACTCCGGCTCACCGCTCACCGTCAAGTGGTAGAAGGCGCGCAGCGATACGGCCATGGGCAGGCCGTCAAGAGTGCCGTGCGCCGTGAGGAACTGCTGCATCGCTCCGGCCGTGAGCGGCTCGAGGTCATCGACGGGGGCGGTGTCGGGGGCGATGAGGGGGGTGGCCAACTGCTGGCTTCCCAGTCCGATGCGTACCTGTGCGAAGTCGGGATCGCCGACACGGCGTTCCCACACCCGGCTGCCCTCGGCGACCAGCGCCCACAGCTGCTCGGGGGAGGGGTGGAGATAGAACTGCGCATCCCGCTGGAGGCTGGCGGTGCGCAGCACGCTGCGCCTGGTCTGCGTCAGGTACTTCAGGTAGTCGCGCCGCAGATCTGCCAGCTGCCCCTGGGTGCCGCGCCGGTAGCGCACGAGCATGGCGATGGCCATGCCGACCGTGGACGCGATCATCACCATGCCCATGATCCGCATGATGGGATTCGGAGTCATGAAGAAGAAGACGACGGAACCGCCCATACCCAGCATCGGCAGCAACTGCATGAGTGCACCCTCCTGCTGCCCTCTGGGCAGTTCGGGCGGGGGTTGCACCTGCACCTGCTCGCTGGGTACTTCGGACGGCAGGGCCCGTGGTGGGCGCTTGACGACGATCTGACTCACAGCTCACCAATTCCCTTGCCGGATGGAAATGTTCCTATCGGCGCCCCCGTGGCGACGGGTTCCATCCGCGGTGAGGGATCCTACTGGCGTACGAGGTAACGGGTGGGCGGTAGGGTGGCGCGACGTGTTTGCGCACCCGTGAACTACCGCAAAAAAAGGGTCATTCGGAGCGCAACGCGAGTCCAACGATCCGAGAGATTCACGAGGGGAAGCAGCAGGTGAGTATGACGGCCCCAGCCGCGCCCGCCGGAGCCGGCCAGCCGGCTCCCGCGACTCCGTCCAGCGGCGGCACCGGCTTCTGCCGGGTCACGGTCGTCGCGCCGGACGGGCGCGTCGACGTGGCACTGCCCGAGGACATCCCCGTCGCGGACCTCTACCCGGAGCTCCTGCGCCTGTCCGGACAGAGCCCGGCGCCGGGCGCTCCCGTCGGCTACCACCTGGTGCGCCGCGACGGCACCGTGCTCGACGGCGCCCGTTCGCTCGCCGCCCAGCGGATCCTCGACGGCGAACTGCTCTCCCTGCGGCCCTTCGCCGAGTCGCTGCCGCCGGCGGTCTTCGACGATGTCTCCGATGCCGTAGCCTCCGCGGTCGCCCGCGACCGCACGCTGTGGACCGACAGCCTGATGCGGGGCGCCGGGCTCTTCGGCGGTTCGGTCCTGCTGGTACTGGTCGCCTTCGTCCTGTGGAGCGCCGACCCACGGCACGACATGCACGGCCTGCCGGGCATCCTGGCGGCCGTCACCGGTGTCCTGCTGCTCGCGCTGGCCGGCGTGCGCGCGCGGGTGTACGACGACCGCGGCTCGGCCGTCGCTCTGGGTGTCGGTGCCATGGCCAATGCCGCTGTGGCCGGCGCCGGTCTTCTGGCGCCGGCGGAGGGGCAGGGCATCGGCAGGCTGCAGTTCCTGCTCGCCTGCGCCGCCGTCCTCGTCGTGGCCGTGATCCTCATGATCGTCGCGCCGGCCGGGGACGGCCCCTTCGTGGCGTTCGTCTTCGCTGCCGGCATCGGCCTCCTGGTGACCTTCGTCGCCATCCTGACCGAGCTGGAGCCGACCGAGACCGCCGCGGCGTGCTCGCCGCTCGCCGTGGGCGCCCTCGCCTTCCTGCCCGGCCTCTCCACGCGTTTCGCCCGCCTCCCCATCGGCTTCGAGCCGCCCCGGACCTCCGTCGGTGACTACGGGGCCGACCCCGAGCCCCAGGGGCCCGTCGACGGCGAGCGCATCGCCGCCCAGGCACGGCGCGGCCACGAGCTGCTGGTGGGCCTCGTCGGCGGCTGCGCCCTCGTCGCCGTCGGATCCTCGGCGGTGCTCGGATTCTCGGACAACGTGTGGGGTCAGCTGCTCGCTCTCGCCACCGGCGTCGCCATGCTGATGCGCGCCCACCTCTTCCGCTACACGGCCCAGGTCGGCTGCGCCCTCGCGGCGGGTCTCGGCTCCCTCGCGCTGCTCGGGCTGGGGCTGTGCCTGAACCCTCCGGCGGCCCTGATGCGCGACGCCCTGAGGGGCGACAGCGCGGCTCTCGACATCCGTACGATCTGGCTGGCCGCCGCTGTCGCCGGAATCGCCGCGCTGATCATCGCCATCGGGCTGATCGTGCCGCGCAAGGGTGTCACGCCGTTCTGGGGGCGCTTCCTGGAGATCGCCGAGGTGTTCGTGCTGCTGACGCTCATCCCCCTGTGTCTCGCCGTGTTCGACGTCTACCACTCGATCCGGGCGCTGACGTCCTGAACCGGCTGGTACGCTGTGTGACGGCCGTTTGTGTACGCGATACCCGGAGTCCCGAAGATTCTGGAGTGCAGCGCTCATCGGACCTTCGCCTCCGAGTCACGGAAGCTCCCCTGAGACAAAGACCAGGGGCACTCGTGGGCGCACGAACACCATGAGGAGTACCGAGTGTCTCTCGACGCCGCCACGAAGAAGCAGCTCATCGCCGAGTTCGGCACCAAGGAGGGCGACACCGGCTCCCCCGAGGTCCAGGTCGCGATGCTCTCCCGCCGTATCTCGGACCTGACCGAGCACCTCAAGACCCACAAGCACGACCACCACTCCCGTCGTGGTCTGCTGATCCTGGTCGGCCAGCGCCGCCGCCTGCTGCAGTACCTGGCCAAGAAGGACATCCAGCGCTTCCGTACGCTGGTCGACCGCCTCGGCATCCGCCGTGGCGCGGCCGGCGGTGCCAAGTAAGACGCCGTGGAGGGAGCGGTTCCCACTCTTAGGGGGCCGCTCCCTTTGCTGTACGTGCGCGATGTGCCGGACGCCAATTAGTCTGGTCACACAACGCCACATCCATCGAGCGAGAAGCCGCCTCCTCGCCGCCGGTCCTCGGTAGTGGCCCCCGGACACCACAACATCCGGGTGCTTCGATCGAAGACCGGCCCGCACCCCAGGCGCGCTTCTCCATCATCGTCCTCCACCACACGGGTGTACGGACGAAAAGACGAAACGTAGGAGAAACCGCTAGTGGAGAACGAGACCCACTACGCCGAGGCCGTCATTGACAACGGCACTTTCGGCACCCGCACCATCCGCTTCGAGACGGGCCGCCTGGCCAAGCAGGCCGCCGGCTCCGCCGTGGCGTACCTGGACGACGACACCATGGTGCTGTCGGCCACCACGGCTTCCAAGAAGCCGAAGGACCAGCTCGACTTCTTCCCCCTGACGGTGGACGTCGAGGAGCGGATGTACGCAGCCGGCAAGATCCCCGGCTCCTTCTTCCGTCGTGAGGGCCGGCCCTCCGAGGACGCGATCCTCACCTGCCGCCTGATCGACCGCCCGCTGCGCCCGTCCTTCAGGAAGGGCCTGCGCAATGAGATCCAGATCGTCGAGACGATCATGGCGCTCAACCCCGACCACCTGTACGACGTGGTCGCGATCAACGCCGCCTCCTGCTCCACGCAGCTGGCCGGCCTGCCCTTCTCCGGCCCGATCGGCGGCACCCGTGTCGCCCTGATCAAGGGCCAGTGGGTCGCCTTCCCGACGCACACCGAGCTCGAGGACGCCGTCTTCGACATGGTGGTCGCCGGTCGCGTCCTGGAGGACGGCGACGTCGCGATCATGATGGTCGAGGCCGAGGCCACCGAGAAGACGATCGAGCTTGTCAAGGGCGGCGCCGAGGCGCCGACCGAGGAGGTCGTCGCCGCAGGTCTCGAGGCCGCCAAGCCCTTCATCAAGGTCCTGTGCAAGGCGCAGTCGGACCTCGCCGCGAAGGCTGCCAAGCCGACCGGCGACTTCCCGGTCTTCCTCGACTACCAGGACGACGTCCTGGAGGCGCTGACGGCCGCTGTCAAGGGTGAGCTCGCCCAGGCGCTGACCATTGCCGGCAAGCAGGAGCGCGAGGCCGAGCTCGACCGCATCAAGGAGATCGCCGCCGAGAAGCTGCTCCCGCAGTTCGAGGGCCGCGAGAAGGAGATCTCCGGTGCCTACCGCGCGCTGACCAAGAAGCTGGTCCGCGAGCGCGTCATCAAGGAGAAGGTCCGCATCGACGGCCGTGGCGTCACGGACATCCGTACGCTCGCCGCCGAGGTCGAGGCCATCCCGCGCGTGCACGGCTCGGCGCTGTTCGAGCGTGGCGAGACCCAGATCCTGGGCGTCACCACCCTCAACATGCTCCGTATGGAGCAGCAGCTGGACACCCTTTCCCCGGTGACCCGCAAGCGCTACATGCACAACTACAACTTCCCGCCGTACTCCGTCGGTGAGACCGGCCGCGTGGGCTCGCCCAAGCGCCGCGAGATCGGCCACGGTGCGCTCGCCGAGCGCGCCATCGTGCCGGTGCTGCCGTCGCGCGAGGAGTTCCCGTACGCGATCCGCCAGGTCTCCGAGGCGCTGGGCTCCAACGGCTCGACGTCCATGGGCTCGGTCTGCGCCTCCACCATGTCGCTGCTGAACGCCGGTGTGCCGCTCAAGGCCCCCGTCGCCGGTATCGCCATGGGTCTGATCTCCCAGGAGATCGACGGCGAGACGCACTACGTAGCCCTCACCGACATCCTCGGTGCGGAGGACGCCTTCGGTGACATGGACTTCAAGGTCGCCGGTACGAAGACCTTCGTCACCGCGCTCCAGCTCGACACCAAGCTCGACGGCATCCCCGCCTCGGTCCTGGCCGCCGCGCTGAAGCAGGCCCGCGACGCCCGCCTCCACATCCTCGACGTGATGAACGAGGCCATCGACGTCCCGGACGAGATGTCCCCGAACGCCCCGCGGATCATCACGGTCAAGATCCCGGTGGACAAGATCGGTGAGGTCATCGGCCCCAAGGGCAAGATGATCAACCAGATCCAGGAGGACACCGGCGCCGACATCACGATCGAGGACGACGGCACCATCTACATCGGTGCCGCCGACGGCCCGGCCGCCGAGGCCGCCCGCGCCACGATCAACGGCATCGCCAACCCGACCATGCCGGAGGTCGGCGAGCGCTACCTGGGCACGGTCGTCAAGACGACCACGTTCGGTGCGTTCGTGTCCCTGCTCCCGGGCAAGGACGGCCTGCTGCACATCTCGCAGATCCGCAAGCTTGCCGGCGGCAAGCGCGTGGAGAACGTCGAGGACGTCGTCGCCGTGGGCTCCAAGGTCCAGGTCGAGATCGCCGAGATCGACTCCCGCGGCAAGCTCTCCCTGATCCCCGTGATCGAGGGCGAAGAGAGCTCGGACGCCGAGACGAAGGACGACGCTGCCAAGTGACGTCCCGTAGTTCCAGGACGACGGCCCGCACCTCCTCGGAGGCGCGGGCCGTCGCCCGTACCCAAACACTTCTCCCCGGCAAGGACGGCATCGGTACGGTCCGTCGCACGACGCTTCCCGGCGGACTGCGTATCGTCACCGAGACCCTGCCCTCCGTGCGCTCCGCCACCTTCGGGATCTGGGCCAACGTCGGCTCACGCGACGAGACGCCCTCACTCGGCGGCGCCACGCACTACCTCGAGCACCTCCTGTTCAAGGGCACGCACAAGCGCTCCGCCCTCGACATCTCGTCCGCGATCGACGCGGTCGGCGGCGAGATGAACGCTTTCACGGCGAAGGAGTACACCTGCTACTACGCACGGGTGCTCGACACCGATCTGCCGCTCGCCATCGACGTGGTCTGCGACATGCTCACCGGCTCGCTGATCCTGCAGGAGGACGTCGACGCCGAGCGGGGCGTGATTCTCGAAGAGATCGCGATGACCGAGGACGACCCGGGCGACACCGTGCACGACCTGTTCGCGCACACCATGTTCGGCGACACCCCCCTGGGCCGTCCGGTCCTCGGCACCGTCGACACGGTCAACGCCCTCGGCGCGGACCGTATCCGCCGCTTCTACAAGAAGCACTACGACCCGACCCACCTCGTCGTCGCAGCAGCGGGCAACATCGACCACCAGACGGTCGTACGACAGGTCCGCCGCGCCTTCGAGCAGGCCGGCGCCCTGTCCCGTACGGACGCGGTCCCCACCCCGCCCCGGGACGGACACCGCGCCCTGCGCACCGCCGCCCGCGTCGACCTGCAAAGCCGCAAGACCGAGCAGGCACACGTCGTGCTCGGCATGCCGGGCCTCGCCCGCACCGACGAGCGCCGCTGGGCGCTCGGCGTGCTGAACACCGCGCTCGGCGGCGGTATGTCCTCGCGGCTGTTCCAGGAGGTCCGGGAGAAGCGCGGTCTCGCCTACAGCGTGTACTCGTACACCTCGGGCTTCGCCGACACCGGCCTGTTCGGCGTCTACGCGGGCTGCCGCCCGAGCCAGGTCCACGACGTCCTCAAGATCTGCCGCGACGAGCTCGACCGGGTCGCCTCCGAGGGCCTCGCGGACGACGAGATCAGCCGCGCCGTCGGCCAGCTCTCCGGCTCCACCGTGCTGGGCCTGGAGGACACGGGCGCGCTGATGAACCGCATCGGCAAGAGCGAACTGTGCTGGGGCTCGCAGATGTCGGTCGACGAGATGCTCGCCCGCATATCCGCGGTCACCCCCGACGAGGTACGCGCGGTGGCCCGCGACGTACTGGGACAGCGCCCGTCGCTGTCGGTGATCGGCCCGCTCAAGGACAAGCAGGCGGACCGCCTCCACGAAGCGGTCTCCTAACCCGTAAGAAGGAAGTGCAATGAGCAAGCTGCGCGTGGCCGTTCTGGGTGCCCAGGGCCGAATCGGCTCCGAGGCCGTACGGGCCGTCGAGGCCGCCGACGACATGGAGCTGGTCGCTGCCCTCGGCCGGGGCGACAAGCTGGAGACCCTCGTGGAGTCCGGTGCCCAGGTCGTCGTCGAGCTGACCGTCCCGGCGTCGGTGATGGGCAACCTCGACTTCTGCGTACGCCACGGGATGCACGCGGTCGTCGGCACCACGGGCTGGACCGACGAACGCCTCGCGCAGCTCCGTGCCTCGCTCACCGCCTCGCCCGGGACCGGGGTGCTCATCGCACCGAACTTCTCCATCGGCGCCGTACTCACCATGAAGTTCGCTCAGCAGGCTGCGCGTTACTTCGAGTCCGTCGAGGTCGTCGAACTGCACCACCCGAACAAGGCCGATGCCCCGAGCGGCACCGCGACCCGCACCGCTCAGCTCATCGCCGCTGCCCGTGCAGAGGCCGGCTGCGCGCCGCAGCCCGACGCCACCGTCTCCGCCCTGGACGGCGCACGCGGCGCGGACGTCGACGGCGTCCCGGTGCACGCGGTGCGGCTGCGCGGCCTCCTGGCCCATCAGGAGGTCCTGCTCGGCGGCGAGGGCGAGACCCTGACCATCAGGCACGACTCTCTGCACCACAGCAGCTTCATGCCCGGCATCCTGCTCGGCGTGCGCCGCGTGGTGTCCGCTCCCGGCCTCACGTTCGGCCTGGAAAATTTCCTCGACCTGGGCTGAGCAGGACCTCAACCATGCGCGCAAAGATCTCGTACTTCGTCACGGCGGCCGTCCTGGTCGTCTACTTCGTCCTGGTCGGCAGCCGCGGTGTGATGCTGCTCCAGCAAGGCACCGCGCTGACCGTCACCTTCGGCGCCGCGGTGCTGATCCTGCCGGTGATCGGCGTCTGGTTCCTGTGGAAGAACACCGAGTTCGTCAGGAAGGCCAACGCCCTCGCCACCGAACTGGACGCCGAGGGCGGGCTGCCCGTGGACGAGCTGGTCCGTACGCCCGGCGGGCGTATCGACCGGGACTCGGCGGACGAGGTGTTCGCCAAGCGCCGTGCCGAGACCGAGGATTCACCGGACGACTGGCGCTGCTGGTTCCGGCTGGCCGTCGCCTACCACGATGCGCGTGACACCCCACGCGCGCGCAGGGCGATGCAGCGCGCGATCGCCCTGCACGACGGCAGGCCGCTGCCGAGCTGATCCGGCCAGCCCGGACGAGAGGACCTAGCCGCGCCGGTACTCGTCGCCCCAGGCCTCCACGGTGTCGGTGGCGCGCTCGAAGGCCTCGGGCCGGGACAGGAAGTCGGCGTCGTGGTCGGTGAGCAGCAGGAGCGGCTCGTCGTTCGGATGTACGACGACGAGTGCCTGTCCCTGCACGGTCCGCGGCAGCCCCAGCCAGCGCACCGGCTGCTGCACCGTACGCAGCGCCGAAGCGCGGTCCCACGACAGCGTGGTGGTGGAGAAGAACGCCACCCTGCGCACTCCGTTCCGGCTGACCCAGGTACCCATGCGGAGCAGCCGCAGCGCGGTGGCGATCACCATGACACCGATCAGCAGACACACCGCCGCACCGGGCAGAGCACCGGCGAAGGCGATGATCATCGCGGCGAGCAGCACGAAGGAGGCGAGCAGCAGCAGCAGCGCCGCCGTCCCGACCCGCCACGGGCCGGGACGGTAGGGCCGCCGCCACTGGTCGTGGTCGTCGAAGGGCAGTGCAACGTCGTCGGAACCGTCGGCAGCGCCGAAAGCACGGTCGGCCGTCAGAAAAGGCAGGGGCACGACTGATCCTCACTCACCAGCACACTCGATTGGGCTGTGACCGGTGAGGCTACCGAGGAGGATGTGGTGCGACCACCCCAGGGCCCGGACGGCTCAGCGGCCATCCGACGCCTCGGACTGCTGCACCTGCCCGGTCGCCTTGCCGGTCTCCAGAGCGGGGAGCCCGAACAGGAGAGAGCCGACCAGCCCCGCTACGACGGTCAGCCCGATCAGCGTACGGCCCGCGAGAGCGGACAGGGTCGGCCGTTCACGGGGCGGGGGAGTGACGTTGCTGCGGAAGCGGTCGGCCTCGGCGACGAATGCGAACGGAACGGTCTCGCGCCCGGGGGCACGGCCCAGCGGCTGCTGGGGGAGGAACATCAGGGATTCTCCTTGCCATTCTGTGACGGGACGTTGCTACTGGTACAGACGAGCAGAACCGCCGCTTGGTGCCGGAATTCCACAGATTTACTCAGAGGGGGGCAGGGACCCCTGGAACGGGTACGTCGATAGAGTGGGCGCCGCCGCAGCGTTCACTTGGAAGGACCCCTGGTGCTCGACACCCCCACCGAGATCAAGCCGAGCTTCCGCAGCGATGTCACCGTCGAGCTGGTGAAGCACACCGCGGGAGACTCCGACGTGCTGTGGGCCGCCCGTGTGTCCACGGCAGGTGAGCAGTCGCTCGAAGAGCTCTCGAAGGACCCGGAGCGCTCCAAGGGCCTCATCAATTACCTGATGCGCGACCGCCACGGCAGCCCGTTCGAGCACAATTCGATGACCTTCTTCATCAGCGCCCCGATCTTCGTCTTCCGTGAGTTCATGCGGCACCGCGTCGGCTGGTCGTACAACGAGGAGTCCGGCCGCTACCGCCGGCTGGAGCCGGTCTTCTACATCCCGGACGCCGAGCGCAAGCTCGTCCAGGAGGGCCGCCCGGGGAAGTACGTCTTCGTGGAGGGCACCCAGGCGCAGCAGGAGCTCACCGGCCGCGTCATGCAGGACTCGTACCGTCAGGCGTACGAGGCCTACCAGGAGATGCTCGACGCGGGCGTGGCCCGCGAGGTGGCCCGCTCGGTCCTCCCGGTCGGCCTCTACTCCTCCATGTACGCGACCTGCAACGCCCGCTCGCTGATGCACTTCCTCGGCCTGCGGACGCAGCACGAGGATGCCAGGGTCCCTTCCTACCCGCAGCGTGAGATCGAGATGGTCGGCGAGAGGATGGAGCAGCAGTGGGCAAAGCTCATGCCGCTCACCTACGCAGCCTTCAACGCCAACGGTCGCGTCGCCCCGTAGGGCACAGATGTCCGATCAGCCCCGAGAAGTGTCCGTATTGCGGCGTTTCGAGAAGTTCATCTAGGCTGATCAAACGGACCCGGCACTGCTTGAACCCCCGAGCAGGCAGTGCCGGGCTCCACATGCCACGTTGTACGTCACGTCCCCCGAGGGGACACCGCGGACTGAGCAGCGAGTAGCGTGTTACCCATGGCTCCGATCTCCACTCCGCAGACCCCCTTCGGGAGGGTCCTCACCGCCATGGTCACGCCTTTCACGGCGGACGGCGGACTCGACCTCGCGGGCGCCCAGCGACTGGCCGCGCATCTGGTCGACGCAGGCAACGACGGCCTGATCATCAACGGCACCACCGGCGAGTCGCCCACCACCAGCGACGTGGAGAAGGACCAGCTCGTACGGGCGGTACTGGAAGCGGTCGGAGACCGGGCCCATGTCGTCGCCGGCATCGGCACGAACGACACCCGTCACAGCATCGAGCTCGCACGCGCCGCGGAACGCGCCGGCGCACACGGCCTGCTCGCTGTGACGCCGTACTACAACAAGCCCCCGCAGGAGGGCCTGCTCCGTCACTTCTCGGCCATCGCGGACGCCACCGAGCTCCCGGTGATGCTGTACGACATCCCCGGCCGCAGCGGCGTCCCGATCGACACCGAGACGATCGTCCGCCTCGCCGACCACCCGCGGATCGTCGCCAACAAGGACGCCAAGGGCGACCTGGGCCGCGCCAGCTGGGCCATCGCCCGCAGCGGCCTCGCCTGGTACTCCGGCGACGACATGCTCAACCTCCCGCTGCTCTCCGTCGGCGCGGTCGGCTTCGTCTCTGTCGTCGGCCATGTCGTCACCCCGGAGCTGCGGGCCCTTCTCGACGCCCACCTCAACGGTGACGTCCAGAAGGCGACCGAGATCCACCAGAAGCTGCTCCCCGTCTTCACCGGGATGTTCCGCACCCAGGGGGTCATCACCACCAAGGCCGCGCTGGCCCTGCAGGGCCTGCCCGCCGGTCCGCTGCGCCTGCCCCTGGTGGAGCTCTCCCCGGAGGAAACCGCCCAGCTCAAGATCGACCTGGCGGCCGGCGGGGTACAGCTCTGAACAGACTTCATAACTGAATATCCGAGGAATGCCGACCGGCGTGGTCGGCCACAGACAACAGCAAGTGCACGAATGTCATGTACGCCACGTGCCTGAGCGGCACGTGGCGTACGTGGTGAGGAGAGTCTTTTGAGTCATCCGCATCCCGAACTCGGCGCGCCCCCCAAACTGCCCAAGGGCGGCCTGCGCGTCACCCCGCTCGGCGGCCTCGGGGAAATCGGCCGCAACATGACGGTCTTCGAATACGACGGCCGACTGCTCATCGTCGACTGCGGCGTCCTCTTCCCGGAGGAGGAGCAGCCAGGAATCGACCTGATCCTGCCCGACTTCACCACCATCCGGGACCGCCTCGACGACGTCGAGGGCATCGTGCTCACGCACGGCCACGAGGACCACATCGGCGGCGTCCCCTTCCTGCTCCGGCTGAAGCCGGACATCCCGCTCATCGGCTCCAAGCTGACCCTCGCGCTGATCGAGGCCAAGCTCCAGGAGCACCGCATCCGCCCGTACACCCTCGAGGTGAGCGAGGGGCAGCGCGAGCGCATCGGCGCCTTCGACTGCGAGTTCATCGCCGTCAACCACTCCATCCCCGACGCCCTGGCCGTCGCCATCCGCACCCCCGCGGGCATGGTCGTCCACACGGGCGACTTCAAGATGGACCAGCTCCCGATGGACGGGCGCCTCACCGACCTGCACGCGTTCGCGCGGCTCAGTGAGGAGGGCATCGACCTCCTCCTGTCCGACTCGACGAACGCCGAGGTCCCGGGCTTCGTTCCGCCGGAGAAGGACATCTCCAATGTCCTGCGGACCGTCTTCGCGAACGCCCAGAAGCGCATCATCGTGGCCAGCTTCGCCAGCCACGTCCACCGCATCCAGCAGATCCTCGACGCCGCGCACGAGTACGGCCGTCGTGTGGCCTTCGTCGGCCGTTCGATGGTCCGGAACATGGGCATCGCGCGCGACCTCGGCTACCTGAAGGTCCCGGCCGGCCTGGTCGTGGACGTCAAGACGCTGGACGACCTTCCCGACCATGAGGTCGTGCTCGTCTGCACGGGCTCGCAGGGCGAGCCCATGGCGGCTCTGTCCCGGATGGCCAACCGCGACCACCAGATCCGTATCGTCCAGGGCGACACGGTGATCCTGGCGTCGTCCCTGATCCCGGGCAACGAGAACGCGGTCTACCGCGTGATCAACGGCCTGACCCGCTGGGGTGCGAACGTCATCCACAAGGGCAACGCCAAGGTCCATGTCTCGGGCCATGCGTCGGCCGGCGAGCTGCTGTACTTCTACAACATCTGCAAGCCGAAGAACCTGATGCCGGTCCACGGCGAGTGGCGCCATCTGCGCGCCAACGCCGAGCTCGGTGCGCTGACCGGTGTTCCCAAGGACCACATCGTCATCGCCGAGGACGGAGTGGTCGTCGACCTCGTCGACGGCAAGGCCAGGATCGTGGGCAAGGTCCAGGCCGGCTACGTGTACGTCGACGGCCTCTCGGTCGGCGATGTCACCGAGGCCTCCCTCAAGGACCGTCGCATCCTCGGGGACGAGGGCATCATCTCGGTGTTCGTGGTGGTCGACTCCGCGACCGGCAAGATCGTCGGCGGAGCGAACATCCACGCACGGGGCTCCGGCATCGAGGACTCCGCGTTCGACGTGGTGATCCCGAAGATCGAGGAAGCCATCCACAAGTCCGCTGCGGACGGCGTGTCCGAGCCCCACCAGCTGCAGCAGCTGATCCGCCGTTCGGTCGGCAAGTGGGTCTCCGACACCTATCGCCGGCGCCCGATGATCCTCCCCGTCGTCGTCGAGGTCTGACGCTCGCGACGACGGCGATCCTGGAGCGGAGCCCCCGATTTGCATCGGGGCGCTCCGCTCCAGTACGTTTACGTCTCCACCCGAACGGAACGCGGGCACTTGTGTGCTCGATTCACGGTCTCCGAACCGGGTGGGAATTCCGACTCAGAATCTCTGATAAAGTCGGTCCAGCCGAAAGGCAAAAGGCCCCCAACGGCCACCGGAAACGAAATCCGAACCGGAAACGGAACGGAAAAAGGATCTGGTAAGGTTGGAAACGCAAGACCGAAGGGAAGCGCCCGGAGGAAAGCCCGAGAGGGTGAGTACAAAGGAAGCGTCCGTTCCTTGAGAACTCAACAGCGTGCCAA
>NZ_JBEXSW010000034.1:0-102027 GCF_040613775.1 Streptomyces sp. NPDC006208
CGCGATCTACCCCCCCCTCTCTACCCTCTGTCCCGCCCCGCCGCTCTTCCTATCCTCCGCCCCGGACCCCGCGCCTCGCCGTCCCCCGGACCTCGTCCGGGGGACCCACGGGCTGGTGATCAGCCGGTCCGGCGACCCCGGAAACGGCCGGAGGCCTACCGGGGGTGCGGGGGGCACAGCCCCGGTCACGGGAAGGGGCAGGGCGGGGGAAACGCTTCCGGCAGCGCGCCGAGCACCCTGGCCGCCTCGGACATCACGCGGCCGATGAGCTCCTCGCATCTCGGGAGATCCTCGATCACGCCCGCCACCTGCCCCGCAGCCATCACGCCGAGGTCCGTGCGGCCCTGGACCATGGACGCCCGGAGCAGCATCGGGGTGTTCGCGGCGAGCAGGACCTGGCTCCAGGCCAGGTCCTTGCCGTGTTTCATGGCCAGGCCGTCGCGGACCATCGCGGACCAGGACAGACCGGAGAGCTTCCGGAAGGCCGCGGCGTGGCGGACAGCGCGCAGCAGCGTTCGTGCACGGCCGCTGCTCTCCAGGGAGTCGACCAGCTCCGTACGGATCATGCGGTGCGGCAGGCCGTCCACGGCCCGGGTGACCGTGATGTCTTTGACGGTCGCGGCGAGATAGCGCGCCTTGACCGCGTCCGGCACCGTCGATTCCGCGGTGAGCAGGAAGCGGGTGCCCATCGCGATGCCCGCCGCGCCGTAGGCCAGCGCCGCGACCAGGCCGCGGCCGTCGTGGAAGCCGCCGGCCGCGATCACCGGGATTCCGACGGCGTCGACCACCTGCGGTAGCAGCACGGACGTGGCCACCTCGCCGGTGTGACCGCCGCCCTCCCCGCCCTGGACGATCACGGCGTCCGCACCCCACGCCGCCACCTTCTCCGCATGCCGGCGTGCCCCGACGGAGCAGATCACCACCACGCCCGCGTCCCTGAGCTCGGCGATCAGCTCCGGCGAGGGCGCGAGGGCGAAGGAGGCGACCCGCACGCCCTCGTCGACGATGATCCGCACCCGCTCCCGCGCATCACCGGCGTCGGCGCGGAGGTTGACCCCGAACGGCGCCTTGGTGCGGGACGCCACCTCGCGCACGGCCCTGCGCAGTTCCTCGGCGGACATGGTCGCGGAGGCGAGGATGCCGAGCGCCCCCGCGTTCGCGGCCGCGGACACCAGCCGGGGCCCGGCCACCCACCCCATCCCGGTCTGGACGATCGGGTGGCTCACCCCGGTGAGCCTGGTGAGTGCGGTCTCCATCAGGACGCGACCTCCCGTTCACGCAGGCCCGCGGGGTCGATCACCGTACGGATGAGCCGCAGCTCGTCGGGTGTCGGCTCGCGGGTGCACGGCACCTCGCCCGTGACGGCCAGGTCGAACCCCGTGGCCTCACGGACCTGGCCGACGCTCACCCCGGGGTGCAGCGACACGATGCGCATGGCGCGGTCGGGGGTCTCGAAGTCGAAGACGCCCAGGTCGGAGACGACCCGCGGGATGCGGTGGTACCGCGTCGCCGAAGGGCCCGCCGCGGCGGCGTTGTCGTAGCCCACACCGCAGACCATGTCCACGCGCTCGACGAAGGTCCGGGTGGAATGTCTGGGCACCCAGTAACTGACCGGGTTGTTGAGGGTGTTGACGGGCGCGCCGCGCACTCCGAGCAACTGGCGCGCCGGCCGGCGCCAGTCGCCGATGCACGAGATGTTCTGGTTGCCGTGCCGGTCGATCTGACTGGCACCCATCATGACGTGCCGCCGCCCGCCGGTGACCATGGTGAGATGGCGCCGGTAGGGCAGCCAGCCCTCCACCGTCCCGTCGAGGCCGACGAGCATCGCCTCGCCGTCGGTGAGCAGCAGTCCGGGGGAGAAGGTCCGCTTGGCGAGCCGGGCACCGATGGACGGGATCAGCCCCATGGGGCTCGCCAGGACCTCTCCGTTCTCCCGCCAGGCCTCGGCACAGGCGATGACGCAGTACTCGGAACGGCCGGCGGTCCTCATGTCTGCTCCTCGTGCCAGGCGGCCACGGCCCGCTGGTAGGCCCCTTCGTCCCCGGACAGGAAGCGCTCGGCGAACTGCGGCCAGGGCGTGCCGGCGTAGTGGCGCAGGAAGGCCTCGTCGCGGTCGTGGTCCGGGACGCAGGAGGTGAAGTGCGCGCCGTTCGGCGTCTCGACGACCCCGGTGACACTGTGCCGGCTGATCAGCAGGGTCTGCGGCGCCGCGTCCTTGGTCAGCTCGGCCGTCTCGACCAGCCGCTCGCACGAGACGTACGCCTCGTCGGCCGCCTCGCAGAACAGATCGTCGAAGTACGGGTCGGGTCCCAGGTACTGGGCGTTGCCGAGCCGGTCGGCGCGGTTCATGTGGACGAGCGCCGCGTCCATGCGCAGGGCGGGCACGGCGACGAGCGTCTCCCCGTCCTCGTACGGCGATGTCACCGTCCGCAGGCCCGGGTTGACCCGCATGACGTCGGAGCCGATCCCGGCCCGGACCGGCATGAACGGCAGCCGGTTCGCGGCGGCGTGCAGCCCCCACATGAACATCGCCTCGTCGAACTCCGCCAGTTCGAAGGCGCCCCGTTCGCGGGCCGCTCGGAAGTGCGGCTCGAGGGGCACCGAGTCGAGCGTGGCGAAGGCGGTGACCAGTTTGCGGATACGGCCCGCCGCGGCGAGCAGACCCACGTCGGGTCCGCCGTAGGAGACGACGGTGAGATCGGTGATCCCGGAACGGAGCAGTGCCCGCACCAGCGCCATGGGTTTGCGGCGCGCGCCCCAGCCGCCGATGCCGAGGGTCATCCCGCTGTGCAGCCGGGCGACGGCCTCGTCCGCAGTCATCGTCTTGTCGCTCATTCCCGGACCTCCCTGGCCTCCCCGGCCTTGCCGGCCTTCTGGGCCTCCTTGCCGAAGGTGTCGCGGACCCGGCCGGCGGCCCCGCTGAGCCCCGCCTCGAAGGTGAACCCCTGCTCGAAGCGGTAGCTGCGGCGTACGTCGACGGGGTCGATGCCGTTGATGGCCGCCTTCGCCAGCCGGATCAGGGTTCCGTCCTTCCGGGCGATCTCCCCGGCGAGGGCCAGTGCCTCGGCGGCCAGCTCGGCGCGCGGCACGACCTTGAAGACCGAGCCGTGGGTGTGCAGCTCCTGCGCGGACACCGTCCGCGAGGTGTAGTACAGGGCGCGCATCAGGTGCTGCGGGACCAGCCGGGCCAGATGGGTGGCGGCGCCCAGCGCGCCCCGGTCGAGCTCCGGCAGTCCGAAGGAGGCGTCGTCCGACGCGACGATCACGTCCGCGTTGCCGGCCAGGCCGATGCCGCCGCCCAGACAGAAGCCGTGCACCGCCGCGACCACGGGCACCTCGCACTCGTACACGGCGGCGAAGGCCTCGTAGCACCCCCGGTTGGCCCCGATGAGCGCGGTGTGCCCGTCGTCGCGCTGCAGCTCCTTGATGTCGACGCCCGCGTTGAAGCCGCGGCCCGCGGCGGCCAGCACCACACACCGCACATCGGGGTCGCGCCCCGCCGTGCGCACCGCGTCGGCGAGCTCGTACCAGCCCTGCACGGGCAGGGCGTTGACGGGCGGGAAGTCGACCGTGACGAGGGAAACGCCCTTCATGGGGCTTGCGGTGGAGACAGCCATGAGCGGATCATCTACCTTTCCACCAAACGTTTGTTAGGTGAGGAAGGTAGCAGCCGATGGAGCTGGACGGGAGGGTGGCCGTCGTCACCGGCGGGACCCGGGGCGTGGGCCGGGGCATCGCGAGGGCGTTCCTGCGGGCGGGCGCCACGGTGGTCGTCTGCGCCCGCCGCCCGCCCGAAGCCCCGCTCCCCGGCGTCGAGTTCCTGCCCCTCGACCTTCGGGACGGCGGTGCGGTGGGAGCCTTCTTCGACAGGGTGGCGGCCCGGCACGGCCGCCTCGACACCCTCGTCAACAACGCGGGCGGCACGCCCTGGCGGCTGCTCGCGCAGGCGGACGCGGACCGCCACGCCCGGGTGATCGAGCTCAATCTCACCGCTCCGCTGACCGCCTCGCTCGCCGCCCGGGAGCATCTGCGGGCGGCCCGTGGCTCCGTCGTGATGATCGGCAGCGTCAGCGGGGGCCGCCCGTCGCCGGGCTCGGCGGCGTACGGGGCGGCCAAGGCGGGCCTCGAGAGCCTCGCCCGGTCGATGGCCGTGGAGTGGGCCCCCGAGGTGCGGGTCAACACGCTGGTCGTCGGCATGGTCCGCACCGAACTGTCCCACCTGCACTACGGGGACGCGGACGGCGTCGCGGCCGTCGGCCGCACGGTGCCGCTCGGGCGGCTCGCCGAGCCGGCCGATGTCGGCGAAGCTGCCGTCTTCCTCGCCTCCGAGCGGGCCGCCTACATCAGCGGCGCCTCCCTTCTGGTGCACGGCGGAGGCGAGCGCCCCGCCTTCCTCGATGCCGCGAAAGCCGGCAACAGCGGTGAAGGAGAGACGAGATGACGGGTATGTGTGACGGGCGCGTGGTGATCGTGACCGGAGCGGGACGCGGTCTCGGCCGCGCCCACGCCCTCGCCTTCGCGGCCGAGGGAGCCAAGGTGGTCGTCAACGACCTCGGTGTCGGCCCCGACGGGGCGGGGGGTTCGGCCGGACCGGCGCAGGCCGTCGCCGGCGAGATCGTCGCGGGCGGCGGCGCCGCCGTGGCCCACACGGGCGACATCGCCACCACCGGGGGAGCGGCCTCCCTGGTGGCGGCCGCCGTCGACACCTTCGGACGGCTGGACACGCTCGTCAACAACGCGGGATTCCTGCGCGACCGCATGCTCGTCAACCTCAAGGAGGACGACTGGGACGCCGTCATGCGGGTCCACCTCAAAGGGCACTTCCTGCCGCTGAAGCATGCCGCCGCGCACTGGCGGGCCGAGGCGAAGGCGGGCCGCGAACCGGTGGCCCGGATCGTCAACACCAGCTCGGGCGCTGGCCTGCTGGGCAGCCTCGGGCAGGGCAACTACTCGGCGGCCAAGGCCGGGATCGCCGGGCTGACCCTGGTCGCGGCGGCCGAGCTGGCCAGGTACGGGGTCCAGGTCAACGCCATCGCCCCGGCCGCGCGCACCCGGATGACCGAGCAGACCTTCGCCGAGGCGATGGCGGCTCCGGAAGCAGGCGAGTTCGACGCGATGGACCCGGCGAACGTGTCCCCGCTGGTGGTCTGGCTGGGCTCGGCCGGCTGCGAGGGAGTCACCGGCCGGGTCTTCGAAGCGGAAGCGGGCCGGATCACGGTCATGGAGGGCTGGCGGCCGGGACCCACCGTGGACAAGGGGGCGCGCTGGACACCGCCGGAGGCGGGCGGAGCTGTACGGAAACTGCTGACGGAG
This sequence comes from Streptomyces sp. NPDC006208, assembly GCF_040613775.1. Lineage (NCBI taxonomy): Bacteria > Bacillati > Actinomycetota > Actinomycetes > Kitasatosporales > Streptomycetaceae > Streptomyces > Streptomyces sp. NPDC006208. The sequence continues at coordinate 5,314 of NZ_JBEXSW010000034.1, forward strand.
GCGGAGGCACCTCATCCGGTGTACGGCGTGGGGTAGTTGGGAGGAGGGCCGGTGAAGGCGTCCATACGTTGATCCGGAATCCGGTTAACTCCTGGAGAACTTCACGGACTTGTCATTGACGCGTCAAGTTCTACGCGCATCAATGGTGGCCATGCGAATCCCCCCACGGATAGCCGCCCTCGGTGGCGCAGCCGCTCTCGTCTCGACACTTCTCATCGGCGGACAGGCAACTGCCGCCACCACCGCGGTCGGTGACATCTGTTACTCCGACCTGCCCTCCCAGGCCTACACCACGCTCGATCTCATCGACCAGGGCGGGCCCTTCCCCTACCGGCAGGACGGCAGCGTCTTCCAGAACCGCGAAGGCGTCCTGCCCTCGCACTCCTCCGGCTACTACCACGAGTACACGGTCAAGACCCCGGGCTCCTCCACCCGCGGCGCCCGGCGCATCGTCACCGGCCAGGCGTACGAGGAGGACTACTACACCTCCGACCACTACGCGTCCTTCGACCTCATCGACCACGACTGCTGACCGGCAGTCCCGGCCCGGTATCCTCCGCCCCGTGACCACGACGTTCGTGATCGACGGGGCGGGGATCACCGGCCTGGACAGCTTCTGGAAGGCCATCGGTGAAGCCGTCAACGGGCCGGGCGGCTACTTCGGCAGCAACCTCGACGCACTCGCCGACTGCCTGAGCGGCGGAATGGGGACACCGGACGACGGCGATTTCGTCATCGAGTGGCGCGACCACCAGCAGGCCCGTCGCGTGCTGGGGCACGAGGAGACCGTACGGCAGTTGGAGCTCAGGCTGCGGCGCGCCCACCCGTCGAACCGGGCCGCGATCGAGCACGAACTTGACCGGGCGAGGGCCGGGCAGGGCCCGACGGTCTTCGACCGGCTCGTGAAGGTCTTCGAGGAACAGGCGCCGGGAGCCCTGCGCCTGCGGTAGCCGGCCCACGGCCGCACCGGTCAGGCCCTGCGACCCCTGGCAGCTGCGGCGCAGTCCGTGCCGCGCTCCGCCTCTGTGTCGTCCCGCGCGGCGTCGCAGGACAGCCGGGCCTTTCCGGCAGCGGTCAGCGTCGACGCGGGACCGTACCTTCCAGGCGCCGCCTCAGCCTCTCGTCCCGGATGTGACCCACCGCCTCCATCGCGGTGCCGTACGCAAAGCCGTCCGGATCCTCCTCCGCGAGCAACCGGGTCAGCACCTCGTCCGCGCGCGGATCCTGGCGCATCGCCAGACCGCGCGCCGCCTCCGCCGCGGTGTCGGGGTCCGCGTCGTCGGTACGGGCCGCGAGCGCCTCGCGGATGTCCGGCGTATCGGCCGGCACGGCCGCCAGAGCCATGGTCGCCCAGTCCCGGGTGCGTGTGTCCGCGTCGCGGGTCAGCGTGATCAGCGCGGCGATACCGTCCGCATGGTCGGCGGGCACCAGCCCCGCGAGTGCCAGCACCACCCGGTAGCGCACTTCCGGGTCCGGATGTCCGGCATGCCGCAGGATCTCCGGGAGCGCGGCCGGGTCTCCCTGGTGCCCGAGCCCGAGCACGGCCGACTGGATCAGCTCGGCGTCCCGGGCCTCCCGGGCCAGCTCCCGCAACAGCGGCAACGTACGCGCGGCGAACGGCCGCCGTACGTCCTCGGCGCCGTCCTCGCCGCCCCGGCAGACGTCCGTACCGGCCGCCGCGGCAGGCTGCGCCATGCCTGTCCGCGACCCGTCCGGGGACTCCGGCATGGTCACGGGCCCGTCCGCCGGGTCCGCAGGCGCCGTCACGCCCTCCGCCACCGGCCCCGCTCCGTACATGAACCCCAGCTGGGCCAGAACATCCGCCGCGAACGCCTGGTGCAGCGGATCATCGCTCGCGCAGCCCGCGGCCGCCGCCCGGAACGTCTCCTCGTCGCCCCGCCGCGACAGTGCCGTCGCCGACTCGGACCAGTTGTCGAAGTCCGGGCGGCCGTCGCGCAGCGCCCGCCCGGCGAGCTGCGCATAGGGGGTACGGATCCCCAGCTCCTGCTCCAGGACCGTGGCGATCGCCCCATGGCCGGTCTGCCGCTCGTTGCCCGCCCCCGGCACGCCGTCGCGCAGCACCTCGACGACGACGGTCACCCCGCCGTCCTCCTCGACCCGGCGTGTCAGGGTCTCCTGCCCGCTCCCGTACGTGCCGAGGAGCCCGTCCCGCAGCTCCTGCTCCACGTCCCGGCCGAGCCACCGCCGGGCCTCCTCCAGCGCGGCGGCATATGCGCTCGCGCCCGCGCGCAGCAGTGCCCCCACGGTGGACGGCGAGCCGCGCCGCGCGGCGAGCACCAGCGGCGGCTCTCCGCCCGGGCCCGGAAGATCCGGATCGGCACCGTACTCGAGCAGCGCCTCCACCGTGTGTTCATGGCCCTGCCCCGCCGCCCACGCCAGCGCCGTGAAGTCGAACGCCTCCCGGAGGTCGGGCCGCGCACCCGCGGCGAGCAGCGCCCGTACCGCTTCGGTGTGGCCGTTGACCGCCGCCCCGCACAGCGGAAGATCACCCTCGTCGACGCCGCAGGCCCGGTCGGGATCCGCCCCGGCCGCCAGCAGCAGCCGCACGACGCCCGCCTTCCCGGAGACCGCCGCCAGATACAGCGGTGTCCGGCCTTCCTCGTCGGTCCCTTCCGCCCGCGCGCCGGCGCGCAGCAGCCGCACCACCGCGTCCTCGCCGTCGTACAGCGCGGTGAAGAGGTCCTGCGCCGCGTCCGCCGCCGGATCGCCCGCCGGAGCGCCGGCCGCTTCGTTCGCCCGTTCGTCCTCCATGCTCCGACCCTACGGAAGAGCCCTCAGGTGTCGCATTCGAGAATCGTCCGGCACAGGCCGCACCGCGCCCGTACCCGGCCCTGCACCGGCAGCCGGATGCGCTGGTGGCAGGTGGGGCAGGGGAAGGAGACCCGCAGCCCGTCCGGGCCGTGCTCGAAGCCGTAGGCCGCGGGGCCGGGGCCCGGGTGGCCCGGGCGGTCCAGGGCCTGGCGACGGTCCTTGGCGTAGCGGTGCCGGCCCGTCCAGCCGGCCACGGTGAGCGGAGGATGCCGGGCGTCATGCAGCGCCTGTGCGCGTCCCGCGGTGTATGCGCGGTAGCCCTGCGGGCTGGTGAACCAGGGCGCGGGGTCCTCGTCGAAGGCGAGCGCCCGTTCGGCGAGCACATAGCCGAACTCCTCGGGCGTGAGATAGCCGAGCTTCTGGCTGGAGACGTCGTCCTCCCGGAACGCGTCCAGCAGCAGCCAGCCCGCCCCCAGGTAGGTGGTGGCCGTGTCGGTGAGGATCTCGTTGTCCCGGGTGCCGGGGAACGACAGATCGAGCCGGTGCAGCAGCACATGCATGATCTCGTGGGCGAGAGCGGCGCCGATGTCCCGGCGATGGGTGCGGAAGCGGTCGTTCAGCTCGATGAAGTACTCGGGTCCCGCCGTCAGTTCGACACTCGCCGCATGCTGCATCTCGCGGAAGCTCACGATCACCCGGGCGTCGGGCAGCCGCAGATGATGCACCAGGGCGCGGGCCACGCGCTGGGCGCCGAGATGCAGATCGTCGTGGTCGCTGAAGGCCACATCCGCCGGGAGCACGCTGGGCGCGTACGAGAGCACGCCATCGGGCGACAGCCGCCGGTACAGCGCGGTGATCGCCGCCCGCACGGTGTCGAGGTGCGGAAAGCCGTGTGCGACCTCGCTGCCGTTCACCACGTCCCCGTACCCCCTGCACGACGGTCGGTCCCGCTCCAACTCTACGGGAGCGCGGGCTCGTGGTGAGCGTGTGCCCACAGCGCCGGGGGTGGCTGGTTCGGGGTGGTTCTTCCCTTCCGGCGCTTGGGGTGACGCCCGTGCAGATGGCCGAAACGTGCTTCTTGTGGCGTCCGCGATCCGGTGTTCATAATCCGGTTCACGTCTTGTCGGGCCCATGTCAGAAATGATGTCCGCTGCGTGGGTCCGTCAACGGCGTATGCCTCAACCCCCCACGAAAGGCAGTCCGTTGAAGCAGCTTCTGCGTGTGCTCAAGAGATGCGCCGCGGCCGGCGCCGTCGTCCTCGCCGCAGTCAGCCTCCAGCCCACCTCGGCCTCCGCCGCCGCCCCGCCCGTCGTGGGCGGCACGCGCGCCGCCCAGGGCGAGTTCCCGTTCATGGTCCGGCTCTCCATGGGCTGCGGCGGCGCGCTCTACACCCAGCAGATCGTCCTCACCGCCGCCCACTGCGTCGGCGCCACCGGCAACAACACCAGCATCACCGCCACCGCCGGAGTGGTCGACCTCCAGAGCTCCAGCGCCATCAAGGTCAGGTCCACCAAGGTCTTCCGGGCGCCCGGCTACAACGGCACCGGCAAGGACTGGGCCCTGATCAAACTCGCCCAGCCCATCAACCTGCCCACCCTCAAGATCGCCGAGACGACGGCGTACAACAACGGCACCTTCACCGTCGCCGGCTGGGGTGCCCGCAGGGAGGGCGGCGGCCAGCAGCGCTACCTGTACAAGGCCACGGTCCCGTTCGTCTCCGACGCCTCCTGCAAGCAGTCCTACCCGGAACTCGTCTCGAACGAGGAGATCTGCGCCGGCTACACCCAGGGTGGCGTCGACACCTGCCAGGGTGACTCCGGCGGCCCGATGTTCCGCAGGGACAACGCCGGAGCGTGGATCCAGGTCGGCATAGTCAGCTGGGGCGAGGGCTGTGCCCGGCCCGACTACCCCGGCGTCTACACCGAGGTGTCCACCTTCGCCGCCGCCATCAAGTCCGCGGCGGCCACGCTGTAGCACCCGCACCTGAGCACGGCGGAGGGGCAGGCCCGAGCCCGGCCTGCCCCTCCCGCACACGCCTCACTGCAGTCCCCGGCAACCGGAGCACGGGAGCAACCGGAGCAACCGCGTCCCGGACCCTGAACACCCGCCGATCCTCACCACCGGACCGACGTAAGCTCGACGACCATGACCACGAGGGACATCGACGAGACCGTACGCGCCGAACTGACCCGCCTGCGCGAGAGCATCGACAACATCGACGCCGCAGTCGTCCACATGCTTGCCGAACGCTTCAAATGCACCCAGCAGGTCGGCCACCTCAAGGCGGAGCACCACCTCCCGCCCGCCGACCCCGCCCGCGAAGCCCGCCAGATCGAGCGGCTGCGCCAGCTCGCGGAGAACGCCAAGCTCGACCCGGCCTTCGCCGAGAAGCTGCTGAACTTCATCATCGCCGAGGTCATCCGCCACCACGAGCAGATCGCCGACAAGCCCCCGGCCGGCCCCGGGCCGCACGATCCGAAGCAGCCCTGACATGGGCACACCTCGGAATACGGGCACCGGTGTGCGCTGACAGCGAACCGTCCCCCCCTGTGCCGCCCCCCGCCCATCCGGCAGCATGGGCGGCATGTCCGTACTGACGCGCGACGAAGCGCAGACCCGAGCCCGTCTCCTCGACGTCCACCGGTACGAGGTCGACCTCGATCTCACCACCGGCGAAGAGACCTTCGACTCCCGAACCGTCATACACTTCACGGCCCGCGCCGCCGGGGACACCTTCGTCGAGCTCAAGCCGGCCGTCCTGCGCAGCGTCACCCTTGACGGACAGCCCCTCGACCCCGCCTCGCTCACCGAGAACCGGCTCCCGCTCACCGGCCTCACCGCGGGCGAGCACCGCCTCAGCGTCGAATCCGGCATGCGCTACTCCCGCACCGGTGAGGGCATGCACCGCTTCACCGACCCCAGCGACGGCGAGGCCTACGTCTACACCCAGTTGTTCATGGAGGACGTCCAGCGCGTCTTCGCCGCCTTCGACCAGCCCGACCTCAAGGCCGTCTTCGACCTCTCCGTCACCGCACCCGAAGGCTGGACCGTCCTCGGCAACGGCATCGCCGCACACGACGGCAACGGCCGCTGGACCTGCGCCACCACCCCGCCGCTGTCCACCTACTTCGTCGCGGTCGCCGCCGGCCCCTGGCACTCCGTACGCGCCGAGCACGCCGGACTGCCCTTCGGTCTCCACGTGCGCCGTTCCCTCGGCGCCTACCTGGACGCCGACGCCGACGAACTGTTCGAGATCACGACGCAGTGCTACGACCGGTACCACGAGAAGTTCGAGGAGCCCTACCCCTTCGACTCCTACGACCAGGCCTTCGTACCCGAATTCAACGCCGGCGCCATGGAGAACCCGGGCCTGGTCACCTTCCGCGACGAGTTCATCCACCGCTCCGCCGTCACCGACACCCAGCGCCAGACCCGCGCCATGGTCATCGCCCACGAGATGGCCCACATGTGGTTCGGCGACCTCGTCACCCTCACGTGGTGGGACGACATCTGGCTGAACGAGTCCTTCGCCGAATACATGGGCTACCAGACCCTCACCGAAGCCACCCGCTTCACCGACACCTGGGTCGACTTCGGCATCGCCCGCAAGTCCTGGGGCTACGACGCCGACCAGCGGCCCTCCACCCACCCCGTCGCCCCCGACCCGGACGCCGTCCCCGACACCGCCTCCGCGATGCTCAACTTCGACGGCATCTCCTACGCCAAGGGCGCATCCGCCCTGCGCCAGCTCGTGACCTGGATGGGGGAGAAGGACTTCCTCGCCGGCATCAACAACCACTTCGCCCGGCACAAGTTCGGCAACGCCACCCTCGCCGACTTCATCGACTCCCTCGCCCAGGCCACCGACCGCGACGTGCACGCATGGGCCGACGCCTGGCTGCGCACCACCGGCGTCGACACTCTCACCCCCACCGTCACCGACACCCCCGGCGGCTGGCAGCTGTCCGTCGGCCACACCGGCAGCCGCCCGCACCGCATCACCGTCGGCGCCTACGACACCGACCCGGTCAGCCCCGGCACCCTCGTGCTGCGCGACCGCTTCGACGTGGACGTACCCCACGGCGCACCTGACACCCACCCGGGCCGCCGCCCCGCCCTGCTCGTGCTCAACGACGGCGACACCACCTACGCCAAGGTCCGCCTCGACGACATCTCCTGGGCCACCGCCCTCGGCTCTCTCTCCGGCATCCCCGACCCGCTCACCCGCGCCGTCGTGTGGAACGCCGCCCGCGACATGGTCCGCGACGGCGAGCTGGCCCCCGCCGCCTACCTGGAGGCCGCCGCCGCCCACCTGCCGCGCGAGAGCGACCTCGCCGTCGTCCAGGGCGTCCTCACCTTCGCCGCCACCGAGATCGCCGACCGCTACCTCCCCGCCGGACAGCGCGCCGCCGCACTCGCCACCCTCACCGGCATCTGCCGCGCCCTGCTGCGCCGCACCGAGGACGGCAGCGACCCGGGCCTGCGGCTCACCGCCGTACGCCACTTCATCGACGCCGTCGCCCAGCCCGAGCCGATCCAGGAATGGCTGGCCGACGGCAGTGTCCCCGGCGGACCCGAACTCGACCCCGAGCTGCGCTGGCGCATCCTCAAGCGCCTCTGTGTCCTCGGCGCCACCGACGAGCGCGCCATCGCCGCCGAACTGGACCGCGACCCCAGCGCCACCGGCCAGGAAGGCGCCGCCCGCTGCCGCGCCGCCCTGCCCGACCCCGAAGCCAAGGCGGCCGCATGGCACGCCATGTTCGCCTCGGACGACCTGTCCAACTACCTGTTCGCCGCCACCGCCCAGGGCTTCTGGCAGCCCGAACAGGCCGACCTGGTGGGCGAGTACGTCGCCCGCTACTACCCCGACGCGGTCGCCCTCGCCACCCGCCGCGGCCCGGCCATCGCCGAAGCCGCCGGCCGCTACGCCTTCCCCACCCACGCGGTCGACCCGGACACACTGCGCCTGGGCCAGGACTGCCTGCGCGACGCGGACATGATCCCGGCGCTGCGCCGCAAGCTGGCCGACCAACTGGACGACCTGCGCAGGGCCCTGGAGGTACGCGGGGCGTAACCGTACGGCGGCACAGCCTCCGTGGCGGGAGGCAGCAGGGCGGGGGAAGCCCCACATACCAGCACCCCGCCCCTCAACCCCCGTCCTCCGCAAAGCAATACCACTTTCGGGTCACGCTCGTTGTGCACGGCGGCCGCCCCACCCGGTCCACGACCAGGGTGGTGCGACCGCCGCGCACGAGCCCGAAGGACCCCGCATGAGTACGCCGCCACCCCTCGCGGGAGGAACCACCGGCCCCGACGCCCTGCGCCCGCTGATCGCCGTCGTACTCGACGCGCTCACCGAAGGCGCGGCCGGCCGGGGCGGACCCCTTCCCGCAGGCGGACCCCAGGACGTCGCCGCACACATGCGCCACGCCCTCGGCACCGTCCTGCCCGAGCACGGCAGCGGCGCCGACGACGCCCTGCGGACCCTCGTCCGCGCCTTCGCGCACGGCGCCGCCGACCCCGCCGACCCTCTGTGCACCGCCCACCTGCACACCCCGCCGCTCGCCCTGGCCGCCGCCGCAGACCTCGCCGCATCCGCGCTCAACCCGTCCATGGACTCCTGGGACCAGGCCCCGGCCGCCTCCGAGCTCGAGGCCACCGTCACCCGCGCCCTCGCCGCCGAGATCTATCCCCACGGCCCCGACCCCGATGCCCTCGTCACCACCGGCGGCACCGAATCCAACCAGCTCGCCCTGCTCCTCGCCCGCGAACGCCACGGCACCCTCCAGGTCATCTGCAGCGCCACCGCCCACCACTCCGTACACCGCGCCGCCTGGCTTCTCGGACTGCCCGAACCCGTCACCGTGCCCGCACCCGCCGGCATCCTCGACCCCGCCGCCCTCGACGAAGCCCTCACCGACCTGCCCGGTCCCCTCCTCGTCGTCGCCACCGCAGGCACCACCGACACCGGACGCATCGACCCCCTCCCCGAGATCGCCGCCCTCACCCGACGCCACGGCGCCGAACTCCACATCGACGCCGCCTACGGCGGGCCACTGCTGTTCTCCGCCCAGCACCGAGCCCTGCTCACCGGACTCGACCGCGCCCACTCCGTCACCCTCGACCTGCACAAACTCGGCTGGCAACCCGTCGCAGCCTCACTGCTCGCCGTACCCGAGCGAGCCGCCCTCGCCCCCCTCGGCCACACCGCCGACTACCTCAACCCCGCCGACGACAGCGACGCCGGGCTGCCCGACCTGCTCGGCCGCTCCCTGCGCACCACCCGCAGACCCGACATCCTCAAGATCGCCGTCACCCTCCGCGCCCTCGGCCGCAGCGGACTCGCCGACCTCGTCGACCGCACCTGCGCCGCCGCCGGACAGTTCGCCGACCTCGTCGACAAGAACCCCGGCCTCACCCTGTACGAACGGCCCACCCTCACCACGGTCCTGTTCCGCCCCACCGAAGCCACCGACGAACAGACCGCCGGCATCCGCCGCACCCTCCTGAACCAGGGCCGCGCCGTCCTCGGCCGCGCCCACGCCGACGGCCGCCTCTGGCTCAAGGCCACCCTCCTCAACCCGCACACCACCCCCGGTGACCTCGAAACCCTCATCGCACTCGTGGAAGGCAGCACCCCCCGATGACCGGCACGCCCGCCCCCGGCGCCCACGACCCCGACCAGCCCCATGACCTCGTGGGCATCGGCATCGGCCCGTTCAACCTCTCGCTCGCGGCCCTCGCCCACGGCGTCCCCGGCGGCCTCGCCACCGCCTTCTACGAACAGGCACCCGCCTTCCACTGGCACCCCGGCCTGCTCATCAAAGGCGCAACCCTCCAGGTCCCCTTCCTCGCCGACCTGGTCACCCTCGCCGACCCCACAAGCCGCTGGTCCTTCCTCAGCCATCTGCGCTCCAAGGACCGGCTCTTCCCCTTCTACTTCGCCGAGCGGTTCCACATCGAACGCACCGAATACGACGCCTACTGCCGCTGGGTCGCGGATCACCTCCCCGGCCTCCACTTCGCCCACCAGGTCGACGCCGTCCGCTGGAACGCCGAACGCGCCCTGTTCGAAGTCGACTTCACCCAGCTCGACACCGACGGCAACGCGGAATCACTCGGCCGCACCTACACCCGCTCCATCGCACTCGGCATCGGCACCGAGCCCTACGTCCCCGACCCGCTGCGCCCGCTCGCCGACGCCCCCAGCGCCCCCGTCTTCCACTCCGCCGACTACCTCGAGCACCGCCAACAGCTGCTGGCCGCCGAACACATCACCGTCATCGGCTCAGGACAGTCCGGCGCCGAGATCTTCCTCGACCTGCTGCGCGCCCGGCCCGCCGGCGCCGAGAAGATCCACTGGATGGCCCGCACCGAGGCGTTCGCACCGATGGAATACTCCAAACTCGGCCTCGAGCACTTCACCCCCGACTACACCCGCTACTTCCACGCCCTGCCCGAAACGGTGCGCAACGAACTCGTCCCGCGCCAGTGGCAGCTCCACAAAGGCATCGACACCGACACCATCGCCGCCATCCACGACGAGCTCTACCACCGCAGCCTGCACGGCGGCTGGCCCGATGCCGTCCTCACCCCCGGTGTCACCGTGCGCACCGCCGGCCGGGTCGCCACCACCAAGATCGAACTCCACCTCGAACACAGCCAGCAGGGCACCCGCACCCGCTTCATCACCGACGCCGTCGTCCTCGCCACCGGCTACCGCGAACGCCCCCTGGGCCACCTGCTCGCCGGACTCGAGCCCTACATGCTCCGCGACAGCGCAGGACGCCCCCTCATCGACGAGGAGTACCGCCTCGTCCTCGACCCGGCCGTGACCGGATCCGCCTACGTACAGAACGCCGAACGCCACACCCACGGCGTCGGCGCCCCCGACCTCTCACTCGCCGCCTGGCGCAGCGCCGCCATCCTCAACTCCCTCACCGGCAAGGAGCCCTACCCGCTGCCCCGCCGCACCGCCTTCACCCGCTTCGGCATGGAAACGCGCAAGGCGCCCGGCATTCCGGGCCAGGCGCCCCCGCTCATCCCGATCGAACAGCGCTAGAAGACCGGCACACCCTCCCGGGTCAGCTTCCAGCCCACCGACGCGAACTGCGCAGGATCGACCGTGCCCTCCGCCTTCACCCAGTTGATGATCGTGTTCCGGATCTCCTCCGAGTTCGCCCACAACTGCTGGGCCCGCGCGACATGCGGGAAGTTGCCGCCACCGGCCGCCCGGTAGTTGTTCACCGCCAGCACGAACTGCGCCGCCGGGTCGATCGGCTCGCCCCCGAACGACAGATCCACGATCCGCGACCCGGCCGGCCGCGCAATGTCGATGTCGTAGGTCAGACCCGAGACGGCGTCGTAGTTGTAGTCCGGCGTGCCATCGGCGTTCGTCAGCTTGGCGGTGTCCACCGGGGCACCGGCCGGCGTCTGCACGAAATACCGCGCCGAGAACTCCAGATAGTCCTTCAACTGCGCACCCGTCAGCAGCCGCGCCTCCAGCGTGTTCTCGAACACATACAGACCCGCCGCGTCACGGATCGTCACCTGCCCCGCCGGAATCGACGCCGTCCGCGAGAAACACGACGCCTGCGACAGCACCGGCAGCGCCGCATACTGACCGCCCGCCAGCGCCGCCTTCACCGTCTCGGCCTGGACATGGTTGATCAGATCGATGATCGGCTCGTCCTGCCACGGCGCAGCGACCGTCGACATCGCCGCCGTGGAGGTGCCGATGACCTGGTTGACGTACGCCACGACCTTCCGGTGCTCATCGCTCAGCAGCCGGGTGATCTTCTCGTCCTCGGCGACCGTGTTCGAGTTCAGCACCTTCGCGCCGACCTTCTCGACCGTCCAGCGGCCCTTGTCCCACACCAGCTCGAAGTCGAAGAGCGTCAGCCGCTGCCCCCACTTCAGCGGCTCGGACAGCACCACCTGCTTGCCCGACTCCTTGTTCGTCACGAAGTACTCGGCGATCTCCGTGTGCGCATGACCCACCAGAATCGCGTCGATCCCCGGCACCTGCTCGGCCACCAGACCCGCGGCGTTCTCGACGTACGGAAGCTGGTCACCGTACGACGACGTGCCGCTGGAGCCCGAATGCGCGGACACGATCACCACATCCGCACCCATCGAGCGCAGCTTCGGCACCCACTTCGCCGCCTGCTCCTCCAGACCCGGGAAGACCATCTTGCCGCTGACGTTCTGCTTGTCCCAGATCGCGATCCCCGGATTGGTCAGACCCAGCACCGCCACCTTCACATCACGGCCGTGCGGGGTGCACAACCGGTGCATGCTGTACGGCGCGAACGCCGGACGCAGCGTCTTCGCGTCCAGCGCGTTCGCCCCCAGCAGCGGGAAGTCGCACTGCTCCTCGAACTTCCGCAGCACCGGAATGCCGTAGTTGAACTCGTGGTTGCCGAGCGCCGCCGCGTCATAGCCGATCGCGTTCATGGCCTGCGCCATCGGATGCACCGGGCCGCGCTTCGCGGTGATCGGGTCGACCTTGGCGTAGTAGTACGACAGCTGAGTGCCCTGGATCGTGTCACCGGCGTCTATGAGGAGCGTGTTGCGCCGCCCCTTCTCCTTGCGGATCTGCGTGACCAGCGTGGAGATCTTCGCCAGACCGACATCGTTGTGCGCCTTGTCGTCGAACTCCCGGTCCGTGAAGTAGTCCCAGTTGAAGACATTTCCGTGCAGGTCGGTCGTCCCCATGACCGTGAAGGAGTACCGCTTCGGCGGACGTCCATGGCCCTGCCCGTCCCGCTCGTCGGCAGCAGCGGGCACAGCCGTACCCACGGCGACGGCCACACCGGCACCCGCGGCGGCCGACCGCTCCAGGAACGTCCTACGGTTCAGGGGCATTTCGTCTCCTTCGATTCGATGCACAACGCGCGTAGATTCTGGCCCAACAGCGCTCCGCCGCAACACCCCCGACAGGTTTCGATCCGGTGTCCTCCCGCTGACCGCGACAGATGCGAGAGTGGCCCCGACCGCCACCTTGACCGCCCGGAACCAGGGAGCTGCCCATGACCGCCGACACCCCCGAGCCGCCGCTGCCGTCCCCGCCCTTCGGCACCCCCGAAATGCCCCGGGTCGCCGTCCGCGGCGAAGCCCGCCTCGAGGTCGACCCCGAAATCGCCAGAATCTCGGTCGCCGTCAGCGCCCGTGGCAAGGACCGCAGAAGCGCACTCCAAGACCTCACCCGCCGCAACACCGACGTCCTCGACCTGATCAAGTCCTACGGCGACGCCGTCGAAAAGCTCGAGACCGGCGCCTTCTCCATCAGTCCGGAACTCACCCAGCGCGGACGCGGCGAACGAATCCGCGCCTACCACGGCAGCGTCCACATCACCGCCGAACTCACCGACTTCACCGCGCTCGGCGAACTCACCACCCGCCTCGCCGACCTCGAACTCACCCGAGTCACCGGCCCCTGGTGGTCCCTGCGCCCCGACTCACCAGCCCACGGCGAAGCCCGCCGCCGAGCAGTACACGAAGCAGTCCAGCGAGCCCGCGAATACGCCGGCGCACTCGGCGCGCAACTCGCGGCCCTCGTCGAGCTCGCCGACCTCGGCGCGGAAAACGCCGTCCCCTACGGCACACCCCCGGTCCCCGGCGGCATGATGCGCACCGCGTTCGCCGCAGCCACCCCCGAAACAGCGGCCCCCGCCCTCGACCTCGAACCCCAGCGCCAGACCGTCCACGCCCAGGTCAACGCCCGCTTCACCATGACCCCACCCCAGCTGTGACCGGCCACCGCTCCACCCGCACATCATGCGCACGTCATTCGCACCCCATGAGGCGCACGGGCACGGGAAACCCGCTCATGCTCATCGGAGCACCCCCGTGCACAATTCAACACTTGTCAATAACCTTTCACGCAAAGGTTGTTGAGTAGTCACGCGCGGCCAATTCTCTACCCGCGGGTAAGCCATAGGCTCGACATATGCGCCGAGCGAAGATCGTCTGCACCCTGGGCCCCGCCACCGACACATACGACCAGATCAAGACACTGGTCGAAGCCGGAATGGACGTCGCCCGCTTCAACCTCAGCCACGGCACCTACGCCGACCACGAAGAGCGCTACCACCACGTCCGCAAGGCCGCCGACGAAACCGGCCGCAACGTCGGCATCCTCGCCGACCTTCAAGGCCCGAAGATCCGCCTCGGCCGCTTCCGCGAAGGCCCCGTACTCCTTGAACGCGGCGACGACTTCACCATCACCGTCGAACCCCTCGAAGGCGACCGCCACACCTGCGGCACCACCTACCAAGGACTCGCCGCCGACGTCACACCCGGCGAACGCATCCTCGTCGACGACGGAAAGGTCACCCTCGAAGTCACCGAAGTCGACGGCCCCCGCGTCCGCACCACCGTCATCGAAGGCGGCATGGTCTCCGACCACAAAGGCCTCAACCTCCCCGGCGTAGCGGTCTCCGTCCCCGCACTCTCCGAAAAGGACGTCGAAGACCTCCGCTGGGCCCTGCGCACCGGCGCCGACGTCATCGCCCTCTCGTTCGTCCGCACCGGACACGACATCCACGACGTCCACCGCATCATGGACGAAGAAGGCCGCCGCCTCCCCGTCATCGCCAAGGTCGAAAAACCCCAGGCCGTCGACAACATCGACGACATCGTCGCCGCCTTCGACGGAATCATGGTCGCCCGCGGCGACCTCGGCGTCGAAATGCCCCTGGAACAAGTCCCCATCGTCCAAAAGCGCGCCATCAAACTCGCCAAGCGCAACGCCAAACCCGTCATCGTCGCCACCCAGATGCTCGACTCGATGATCGACAACTCCCGCCCCACCCGCGCCGAAGCCTCCGACGTCGCCAACGCCGTCATCGACGGCACCGACGCCGTCATGCTCTCCGGCGAAACCAGCGTCGGCAAATACCCCGTCGAAACCGTGCGCACCATGAGCCGCATCGTCGAAGCCGCCGAAGAAGACATCCTCGCCAAGGGCCTCCCACCCCTCACCGACCGCAACAAGCCCCGCACCCAAGGCGGCGCAGTCGCCCGCGCAGCCGCCGAAATCGGCGACTTCCTCGGCGCCAAATTCCTCGTCGCCTTCACCCAGTCCGGCGACACCGTCAAACGCCTCTCCCGCTACCGCTCCCCGATCCCCCTCCTCGCCTTCACCCCCGACCCCGCCACCCGCTCCCAGCTCAACCTCACCTGGGGCGTCGAAACATTCCTCGGCCCCCACGTCGACTCCACCGACGCGATGGTCGCCCAGGTCGACGAAGAACTCCTGCGGATCGGGCGCTGCCAGAAAGGCGACATCGTCGTGATCACAGCCGGTTCCCCGCCCGGAGTCCCCGGCTCCACCAACCTGGTCCGCGTCCACCACATCGGCGAAAGCCTGAAGTGACATGCCTGAAGTGACATGCCTGAAGTGACATGCCGGAAGTGACATGCCGGAAGTGACATGCCTGAGGTGACACACCACTGAACCGCCCACCGGAGCCGCGCAAGCGGCTCACCCGGGCAAGGCTCCCCGCCACCGGCCGAACCCGCCGCACGCCCCTCCACAGAGACCACATCGCCGAGCGGCCGTGCACCCACGCCCAGCTCAGCTCACGACCCCGCCAGCCGCCTCCCGGCCGCGACCCTGACCTCCGGCTCCTCCATCGGATCGTCCCGCAGCCGAGCGAGCCGCTCCCGGACCAGCGGCACATCCGGCGCCGAAGCAACACCGAGCAGGCGCGCGTCCGACTCGCAGTCCCACAGCGACTCCGTGTACTCCCGATCCAGACCCGCCGGATCGATGGCCGCCAACGCCTTCACATAGGCCGACCGCTCATAGGAATGCGGAGTACGCAACCAGAACCGGCGCAGCACGGGAGCGGCCGCCGACGCCTCGGGACCGAACCGCGCCAGACCGGCCGCCAGCACCTCGGGGCCACACCAGCAGCGCTCCTCCCACAGCACAGCCAGCTCCCTCAACAACAGCGGCAGATCCTCCGCCTCGCCGTGCCCGGCCAGCACCTCGATCCCCATCCAGACCAGCCACGGCCGCCCTTCCGCCACCCACTCACGAGCAGCCGGAACGGCAAGCGCACCGAGCCGTTCGACCGCCCGCGAGAGCAACGGCAGAGGCCGCTCACCGTCCGAGGCGCCCAGCGACGGCACCAAGCACATCAGCGCCGACTCCGGCGGGCGGCCGGCCAGCGCGTGCAGAGCGCCGACCTTCGCACCCTCGGCCGCCCCAGGATCGGCAAGCAGAGCAAGCAGCCGGCCACTGCTCGGACCCACCTCGACGGTATGCACCCCGAGCGGGCCAGGCCGCGCCGCGACCCCGAACCGAGGACGCCAGCGCACCCACGGCTCACAGCGCCACAGCAGCGGCTCGTCCCCGGTGAGCCGGGCCCGCGCGACATCGGCCAGGTCGTCCCACCACTCGACCGGCCAGCTGCCCGCCACCGACTCCAGGACGTCCACCCAGTGCTCGCCCTCCCGGACGTAGGACCGCAGAGCCTCCCGCGACTCGACCGACCCCGACCTCGCGAGCAGCTCCAGCACGCGTGTGGCCTGCTCGCAGGCGTCCTCATCACCCGTCAGCCGGGCAATGACCGGTGCCGGCGACAGCTCCAGATCCCGGACCAGTCTGGCCAGATAGACGTGGCGGTCGTCCACCGAGTCCCAGCGCCAGTCCTGCCGGATGCCTTCGTACACCAGCTCACCGGCCGACCCCGGACCGTGCGCCGCCTCAAGCGCGCCCAGACCCCGTCCCCGTTGCAGCAGCCCCTTGAGTGTGCTGACAGGCGCGTACGCCCACCCGTCCTCTGATTCATCGCTCATCGTGGCGGAGCCTGCCCGAGGTATGGCATCGCCGCCAGGTGTTTTCGGTTCCGAGGGGTGGCTCAGTACTTGGGCCCGATGTGGGCGTCCATGAGTGTGACGGATGCGCGTCGGGCGACGGAGAC
This sequence comes from Streptomyces sp. NPDC006208, assembly GCF_040613775.1. Taxonomy (NCBI): domain Bacteria; kingdom Bacillati; phylum Actinomycetota; class Actinomycetes; order Kitasatosporales; family Streptomycetaceae; genus Streptomyces; species Streptomyces sp. NPDC006208. The sequence goes on from NZ_JBEXSW010000034.1 coordinate 22,020, forward strand.
GGTGACGGCGGCGCGGCTCTGGTTGAGCGGCTTCCACTCGATGCCGAGCCGGTCGAGGGTGCGCGTAGAGCCCGATGATGTCGGTCGACGTATTGGTGAAGAAGTACCGGGGGTACTCGTAGCGCTTGCGCTCGCCGTCGACGATGCGGGTGGTCCAGTTGGTGACCCGGCAGCCGTCGGAGTGGATCAGGCCGCGGATGAACTCCCACGGGTGAGCGTCGACGATCTCCTGCTGCCAGGGTTCGAGGGCGATCTTGCGGTCGTGCTTCCTGCCCGGACCGTGCTGAGGAAAGAGGCAGGGCCAATGCTTGCTGTGGCTGGTGACGTTCTGGCAGCCCTGGCGCTGGACACGGAACACCTTGTTGTCGGGCAGTACGGTCTGCATGGCTTCGGCGCAGGCGTCGATGAGGCCGGGCCAGGCATCGGCGCAGGCGATGCGGAGGAAGTACACGCCCCGGCGGGCCGCGCTGATGCAGCCGTCGCCGAGGTAGAGGCCCAGAAGATAGGAGTACGCAGCCGGGGCCTCGGGCAGAACGGGCGTCTCGCGGCACCGCGGACAGCGGAAGTCACGGTTGAGAGGCCCGAGTCGCACCTGCCAGGAGCGGATGGCCGCCCGAGAAACGCCGACCTCTTTGCTCACCGAGTTCACGCTGCGTCCCTCGGCGACAAGCGCCAGGGCCCGCTCGCGCGTATCCAAGTCGTACACAAGGCCGAGCCTGGCCGAGTCGACGCCAGCGTTGAGGTGATTCCCGGAGTGATCACACGTTCACGTGAAGATCCGCGATTCTGCTCGCGACCTTGGAATCGAAGGAAAAGTGCCCCGGGTCGGACTCGAACCGACACTGTATGGGTTTTGAATCCATTGCCTGCTGCCAATTGGGCTACCGGGGCTCGCTTAATCGAAGGTTACCCTTGACCAGCTGCGACCCCACCTTACCGCAGCTCGGTAGGCTCATGGGGAGCTGTATATGTGCCGTACCAAGGAGCCCCCGTGACCGCCCCCGAGTCGCCCCAGCCCACCGCCGATGACGACAAGTCGCACGTCCCGCCGCTGACGACCCGGGTCGTCATCGCGGAGGACGAGGCGCTCATCCGGCTCGATCTCAAAGAGATGCTCGAGGAAGAGGGGTACGCGGTCGTCGGCGAGGCCGGGGACGGGCAGCGGGCCGTGGAGCTGGCCCGGGAGCATCGGCCGGATCTCGTCATCCTCGATGTGAAGATGCCCGTCCTCGACGGGATTTCCGCGGCCGAGAAGATCGCCGAAGAGTCCATCGCCCCCGTCCTCATGCTCACCGCCTTCTCACAGCGCGATCTCGTCGAGCGTGCCCGGGACGCCGGGGCCATGGCGTATCTCGTCAAGCCGTTCAGCAAGAGTGACGTCGTGCCGGCGATCGAGATGGCCGTGTCCCGGTTCACCGAGCTGAAGGCGCTCGAGAAGGAGGTCGCCGACCTCTCGCAGCGGCTGGAGACGCGCAAGCTCGTCGACCGGGCGAAGAGCATTCTGCAGACGCAGTACGGATTGACGGAGCCCGCCGCGTTCCGGTGGATCCAGAAGACGTCGATGGACCGGCGGCTGTCGATGCAGCAGGTTGCCGAGGCGGTCATCGAGGACGCCGAGGAGAAGAAGGCGGCGAAGGGGCAGTAGCTCCTGGCGATGGCTCCCGTTCGTGGGAGGGCTTGCAGGGCCCCCGGTCCGGTTCCGCTCGGTGAGCGGGAGGGCGATCGGGGGCTCTTTGCTGTTTCCGGCCGAATACGTGTGTGCTCCGCGCTACAGTGACGCGGACACAACATCGGCAGCGTGTGGCACTGCGCTCACGGTGGGTGTGCAGGGCCTCCGTGCACGTCGGCGAGTGGGGTGTGACCGCTCTCCGGTGAGACAGTGGGCTTGTTCCGAAGGGGACGAGGGGCGCTGAGGGGGCCTGTTCCGGCCATTGTGTGGTGGCGGTGGGGACGGCGGGCTGTGGGTCCCTGACGAACGCCAAAGGGCGACTGAGCAGGATGTTTCCGGTCGGCTCGGTGTCCTTCCGGATGCTCCCGGAGCGCCGCGATGAAGATCGTGTGTGAGTTGTCGGGAAGTTGTGGATCGCGGCTGACATGTCCGGTCGCCGGTAAGGAGTGTTCTGTTTCCGGCGCATGACTCAGGTCACAGGGCGATCACACATCGGGCGGTCACCTATCCGTGTGCCTTATTGCCCGATTACATTCCCCGCACACCGCACGGACTGGCGGTGTCCTGTGAAGGAAGAGCAACTTCCCTCACAGACAAGATCGTTCGCGCGGCTCCGAGGGGTTCCTAGTGCTGAACAAGACCATCGTCAAGCTGGCTATTCCGCTGGCTGTTGGTGCTCTGGCGTTGACCGGTTGCGGCAGTGACTCCGGCAGCGGCGACGCCTTCAAGATTGCTTTCCAGGGCCCGCTCTCCGGCGACAACGTCGCACTGGGCGAGAACATGCAGAACGGCGTGAAGCTGGCCATCGAGCAGGCGAACGCCAAGGGTGACCTCGACTTCAAGCTCGAGTACGTCGCCGCGGACGACCAGGGTCTGCCGGACAAGGCCACGGCCGCTGCGCAGAAGGCCATCGACGACGAGAGCGTCGTCGCGGTCGTCGGTCCCGCCTTCTCGGGTCCGACCAACACCGCCTCTCCGCTGTACGCGGAGGCCGGTCTGGTGACGGTTTCCCCGTCGGCCACGAACCCGCTGCTGACCGACCCGAAGAACGAGTTCAAGAGCTTCCTGCGTGGTGTCCCCAACGACAACATGCAGGGTGCCGCGATGGCCACGTACTTCGCCAAGAAGGTCAACGCGAAGACGGTCTACCTGATCGACGACAAGACCGACTACGGCGTGGGCCTGGCCGGTGTGGCCGAGAAGGGTCTGAAGGAAGCCGGCATCAAGGTCGTCAAGAAGTCCGTCCCGCAGAAGACGCCGGACTACAGCGCGACCGCGAAGGACGTCGTCAACTCGAAGGCCGACGCCCTCATCTACGCCGGTTACTACCAGGACCTGGCGCCGTTCGCGAAGAAGCTCAAGGACGCCGGCTACAAGGGCGCGGGCATCTCGGGTGACGGTTCCAACGACGCGAAGTTCATCGAGCTCGCGGGTGACGCGTCCGAGAACTGGTTCCTGACCTGCCCGTGCACCGACGCCACCGTCGAGGCCGGCACCAAGAAGTTCGCCACGGACTACCAGAAGGAGTTCGGCCGGGCCCCCGGTACGTACTCCGCCGAGGCGTACGACATCACCAACATGATCATTGACCAGGTCAAGGGCATGAAGGGCGATGTCCAGCGTGAGGCTCTGCGCGACGCTCTGGCGAAGGCGTCGTACAAGGGTCTGACGAAGACCTTCTCCTTCGACGAGAACGGTGAGTTCAAGGGCACGGACGTGTACCTGTACCAGGTCAAGGGCGGCAAGATCGCGTACCAGGGCAACGTCAACGAGCTGGTCGGCTGACGCCGAGGCTTGACTGGCTGACGCCATGTGATCGGGGGCCGGGAGGAGGAAGTTCTCCCGGCCCCTGATTGCGAAGTGCGGCGTAACAGCCCCCGCTTTTCAGAAAGTTCCGCCCGCAATCCGCCCTCGTCGCCACGAGCGAAGCGGCTTGCTCAGCTCCCACAAGGAAGTCTTGCTCCATGTCCCTTCAGGAATTCTGGGACTATCTCGTCCTAGGGGTGATGCTCGGCTCGCTGTACGCCGTCATCGCCATCGGCTACACCCTTGTCTACGGTGTGCTGCAGCTGATCAACTTCGCGCACAGCGAGGTCTTCATGCTCGGCGCCTATGGCAGCCTCATCGTCCTTCAGCTGGTCAATCCGGGGGACAACCCGTCCGCTCTGGCCTCGATCGGTTTCGTCGCTCTCGCGATGGCGGGTTCGGCGCTGTTCGGCGGCTTCACGGCGTACGGCCTGGAGAAGGTTGCGTACCGACCACTACGCAGACGTGGTGCGCCGCGGCTGATCTTCCTGATCACCGCGATCGGCGCCTCGTTCTTCCTGTACAACCTGGCCGGCAAGCTGTTCGGGCGTGACCCGCTGCCGCTGCCGGAGATGTACGACAACCACGAGGTCTTCTCGATCTTCGGCGCGGGTGTGAACATCACTCAGATGCTGCAGTTCGCAACGGCCGTGGTCATGATGGTCGCGCTGGACATGCTGGTGAACCGCACCAAGCTCGGCAAGGGCATCCGCGCGGTGGCGCAGGACGCCGAGGTCGCCGGTCTGATGGGTGTGAACATCGACAAGGTCATCTCGCGTACCTTCATCGTCGGCGGTGTCATGGGCGGTGTGGCGGGCTTCCTGTTCGCCAACCTGAACCAGGTGTCGTACACGATGGGCTTCATCCCGGGCATCACCGCGTTCGCCGCTGCCGTCGTCGGCGGTATCGGCAACATTCGCGGTGCGATGTTCGGTGGCATCCTGATCGGCATCGTGGAGACGATGACGGTGCCGCTGCTCGGTGACGAGTGGCGCAGCGTCTCGGCCATGGTGGTCCTGATCCTGGTGCTGATGTTCCGCCCGATGGGCATCCTCGGTGAGCGAGTGGGGAGGGCGGCATGAGCACTGTGGAGACTTCCAAGAATCTGACGCCGACCGCGGCGGCGAAGCTCCGTCGTACGGCGTGGTACCGGACTGAGCGGTTCTCGCGGCTGTGGGCGATGATCGCCCTGGGTCTGCTGATGGCTGTGATGACGGGTGAGCAGGGCAACACCCGCGATGTGTTCTTCTCGCTGGAGACGACGTTCACGGGTGCGAGCCTGTGGATCTGGCTGGCTGTTGCGGTCGCGATCTGGGCGCTGCGTGAGTTCTTCGCCGAGCCCATCAAGGGTGGTTTCTCGAAGGCGAAGTCGTCGGCGCAGGCGGCTTCGGGCGGTCCGCTGGGCTCGCTGCGGGCGCGGTTCCAGAGCGACAAGCGGGTGCGCTACGGCGTGCTGACGGTGGTTCTGGTCCTGGCTCTGGTGATTCCGTCGGGTCTGACGCGGATGTGGCAGACGGTGCTGGTGGACCAGATCGCGATCTTCGCGCTGCTGGCGATCGGCCTGAATGTGGTGATCGGCTGGGCGGGTCTGCTGGACCTCGGGTTCTTCGCCTTCTTCGCGGTGGGCGCGTACTCGACGGCGTTCTGGACGGGCCGGCTGCCGATCGAGCCGCCGGTGGTGCTGAACAACTTCTGGGTGATTCCGGTCGCGGTTCTCACGTGTCTGGCGTGTGGTCTGCTGCTGGGTGCTCCGACGCTGCGGCTGCGGGGCGACTATCTGGCGATCGTGACGCTCGGTTTCCACGAGATCATCTATCTGGTCGCGAAGAACGCTGACGGCATCACGGGTGGCCCGCAGGGTGCCCGTCTGATCCCGGACTTCTCGATCGACCTTGCCGGCTTCGAGTACGAGTGGTCGATCAAGCCGCTGCCGTACTGGTATCTGCTGGTCTTCTTCATCGTGCTGGTGATCATTCTGTTCTCGCGCCTCGAGCACTCGAGGGTGGGGCGTGCCTGGACCGCTATTCGTGAGGACGAGATCGCGGCTGCCGCGAACGGTGTCAACACGGTGCAGTTCAAGCTGATGGCGTTCGCGATCGGTGCGTCGACCTCCGGTGTCGCGGGTGTGATCTTCACCAGCAAGTACGGGTACATCAACCCTGAGGTGTTCCCGCTGCTGCAGTCGATCCTGATCCTGGCGTACGTCATCTTCGGTGGTATGGGTTCGATCCCGGGTGTGCTGGCGGGTACGGCGATCCTGGTGTGGCTGCCCGAGGCGCTCAAGGACGTGGTGGAGCCCTCTGACCGGTACATGTACCTGGGCGCGCTGCTGGTGGTCATGATGATCTACCGGCCGCAGGGTCTTTGGCCTTCGCGCCGTAGGCAGCGTGAGCTGAAGATGGCGGAAGAGGGCCTCGGTGACGCGGACGCGATGACCGAGCCGGCAGGAGGCAAGATCTGATGACCACCGACGTGAAGAACGGTGCGGCTGCGCCTTCGCAGCCGGCGGCCGGTGGCGATGTGGTGCTGCAGGCGTCCGACGTGACGCTGCGGTTCGGCGGTCTGACCTGCCTGGACCATGTCAACCTGAACATGCAGCGCGGTGAGGTGCTGGCGGTCATCGGGCCGAACGGTGCGGGCAAGACCTCGCTGTTCAACTCGCTGACGGGTGCGTACACGCCGCAGGAGGGCCGGATTGTGTTCCGGTCCAAGGACGGTGACGAGAAGTCGCTGCTGGGCAGCAAGCCGCACCTGGTGAACCGGGTCGGGCTGGCTCGTACGTTCCAGAACATCCGGCTGTTCGGGGCGCTCACCGCGCTGGAGAACGTGAAGATCGCGGCGGAGACCCGGCTGAAGGCCGGTCCGGTGTCGATCATGCTGGGTCTGCCGAACGCGCGTAAGGCGGAGCGTCTGAGTGACGAGCGGGCGCACCGGCTGCTGAAGTTCGTGGGTCTCGAGGACAAGCTCAACGAGATCGCGGGCAGCCTGTCGTACGGTGACCAGCGGAGCCTGGAGATTGCGCGGGCGCTGGCGACGGATCCGCAGGTGCTGCTGCTGGACGAGCCGGCGGCCGGTACGAACCCGACGGAGAAGCTGGAGCTGGAGCAGCTGATCCGCCGGATCAACACCGAGCTGGGTGTGAGCGTGCTGCTGATCGAGCACGACATGCGTCTGGTGATGTCGGTGGCGGACCGGGTCATGGTCCTCAACTTCGGCAAGAAGATCGCCGAGGGGACGCCGAGCGAGGTGCAGCAGCACCCGGCGGTGATCGAGGCCTATCTGGGTGCTTCGGCGGAGGACGCCGAGGTGGTCCAGGCGGCCATAGGGGAGCAGCGGTCGGCGCCGGAAGAGGAGTCGGTGGCGTCTTCGGACGCCTCGGCGGTCGCGTCGGACGAGGCTTCGGACGGTGACGCGTCGGGCGAGGACGTGCCGGACGGTGCGTCCGCCGGCGAGGCGTCGGGCGACGAGTCGGACGAGGAGAGCGGCAAGTGAGCACCACGACTGAGCTGCAGAAGGACACCGGCACGCCCGGGTCGTCCGAGGAGACGCTGCTCGAGCTGAAGGGTATGCGGGTGTTCTACGGCGCCATCGAGGCGCTGAAGGGCATCGACCTGACGGTCAAGAAGGGCGAGATCGTCGCCCTGCTGGGCGGCAACGGCGCCGGCAAGACGACGACGCTGCGCACCATTTCGGGCATGCTTCAGCCGCGCCATGGCGAGGTGCTGTTGCGCGGTGAGCGCATCGACGGCATCAAGTCGCACGAGCTGGTGCAGTTCGGCGTCGGGCATGTGCCCGAGGGCCGGCGGGTCTTCGCGACGATGACGGTGCGCGAGAACCTGGAGATGGGTGCGTACCGGTTCTCCTCGGTGGACTCCGCCGAGATGGACCGGGTGTTCACCCTCTTCCCGCGTCTGGCGGAGCGGCGTTCGCAGCTTGCGGGCACGCTGTCGGGCGGTGAGCAGCAGATGCTGGCGATCGGCCGGGCCATGATGGGCAAGCCGGAGCTGCTGCTGCTGGACGAGCCGTCGATGGGTCTGGCGCCGCTGATCGTGCAGCAGATCTTCGAGATCATCGAGGAGATCAACAAGCAGGGCACGACGGTGCTGCTGGTGGAGCAGAACGCCACGCAGGCGCTGGGTCTGGCGAACCGCGGCTATGTCCTGGAGGTGGGCGAGGTCGCGATGTCGGGTCCGGCGGGCGAGCTGCTGGCCGACAACCGTATCCGTGCGGCGTACCTCGGTGAGGGCGCGGCCTGACGGTTCGGTGACTGAGTGGCGGGGCCGGGATTCCTTCGGGTTTCCCGGCCCTGTCGCGTTGTGCGGAGGGTGGCACACTGCGGGGCATGGACATCACGATCAGGAGGATCGGGCCCGGGGAGCATGCCGAGCTCGGTGAGCTGACGGCGCAGGCCTATCTGCGGGGTGGTCTGCTGGATTTCGGCGAGGACGATCCGTATCTGGTGGTGCTGCGGGATGTTGTGGGGCGGGCCGCGGGTTCCGAGGTGTATGTGGCGGTCGACGGGCCGGGCACGGTGGTCGGTGGGGTCGCGTTCGTGCCGGACGGCGGGCCGTGGGCGGACATTGCGGGGGCGGGTGAGGCGGAGTTCCGGATGCTGGCGGTCTCCGAGCACGCGCGGGGCCGTGGTGCGGGCGAGGCGCTGGTGCGTACGTGTGTGGAGCGGGCGCGGGCCGTTCCGGGGTGTGTACGGCTGGTGCTGTCGACGCAGAGCGGCATGCACGCCGCTCATCGGATCTACCACCGGCTGGGTTTTGTGCGCACTCCGGAGCGGGACTGGGAGCCGGTTCCGGGCCTTGGGCTGCTGACGTACGCGCTGGAGCTGTAAGGCTGCTTGTGGCGTGCCACGGCCGGCGGGGGGCGGTGCGGCAGCATGCCTGCGGGCGTGGCGAGTTCGGCGGCGTACAGGCGGATCAGTTCGTGCATGCGGAAGGTGTTCTCGGTGACGGGTTCGATGAGCTGGGCGTCGACCAGTTCGTCGAGTGCGCCGGCGGCCTGGCGGGTGTCGGTGCCGAGCAGTGCGGCCGTGTCGGTGATGTCGAACTCGTGGTGGTCGAAGAGGCCGAGGAGCTGGAAGGCCCGTGCGGAGCGGGCGCGGCCGGTGAGCGGGGTGCGAAGGAGCTGGCGGTAGCTCTGGGCGATGCAGGCGCGTACGGAGAGGCCTTCGGCCTGGAGTTCGTCGAGGCGCCGGGCCCGGTGGCGCAGCCGGCCGGCGAAGCCTGCGAGTGACCATTCGGGTCTGGCGACCAGACGGGCTGCGGCGATGCGCAGTGCGAGGGCGTGGTGGCCGCAGAGCCGGGCGAGTTCGACGGTGGCGTCGTGTTCGCGGGCGAAGCGTTCGCCGGTGCCGATCAAGGCCAGGAGCCGGACGGAGCTTGTTTCGTCGAGGGTGCCGACGGCGATGCGGGTGGCGAGGAGGGTCGGCAGGCTGGAGCGGCTGGTGGCGAGGACGGCGCAGGCGTTGTTGGCCGGGATCAGGGGCCGGATCTGGGAGGCGTCGCGCGCGTTGTCGGCGACGATCAGCAGGCGGCGGCCGGCGAGCATGGACTGGTAGCGCAGGGAGGCTTCGGCGGTGGTGTCGGGGATGTGCGGGGGTGGGACGCCCAGTGCGCGCAGGAAGCCGGTGATGATGTCGAAGGGGCGTGGGGGGTGCCCTTGCGGGGTGGGGCAGGTGAGGTCGGCGTAGAGCTGGCCGTCGGGGTAGAGGGGGGCGAGGTCGTGTGCGTGGCGCAGTGCGAGGGCCGATTTGCCGAAGCCTCCCTGGCCGTGGAACACGACGGTCGGTGCGCTGACGGTGGTGGTGGGGCCGGCGCGCAGGGCTTCGTGTGCGGCTGCGATCTCCCGTTGCCGCCCGACGAACACTGTTGATTCCGGGGGGAGTTGACGGGGGATGCTCTGAGGTCCGGTGGGTCCGGTGGGTCCGGCGGATCCGGTGGCGGGCGGTCCGGGCAGCAGGGCCGGGTCGCGGCGCAGGATGGCCCGGTGGAGCCGGGAGAGTTCCTCGCCCGGGTCCATGCCGAGTTCTTCGCGCAGTGCGTTGCGCGCTTCGGTGAAGGCGCCGAGGGCTCCTGCCACATCGCCGTTGCTGTAGAGGGCGAGCATGAGGCGTCCGCGGAGCCGTTCGTGCAGCGGATGGAGTTTGATGACGTGGCGCAGGTGCTGGATGACGGTGCCGTGGCGGCCGAGGGCGGTTTCGACGCCCACCTGTTCCTCCACGATGCTCAGGTAGAGCTCGCTGAGGTGCTGGGTGAATCCGCGCAGTGCCGCGCCCTGGGTGACGTTCTCCAGGGGGAGTCCGCGCCACAGGGCCAGTGCCTGGGTGTAGAGCTCTGCGGCTTCGGGCAGTTGTCGCTGGGCGACGGCGCGGCGTGCGTCCGCGGCCTTGGCGCGGAAGCGGGGGATGTCGAAGTCGGTGTCGTCGACGTGCAGTACGTAGCCGGAGCGGGAGGTGGCAAGCCGCGCTTCGCCGGCCGGGAGATGGCGGCGTAACTGCATCACGTAGGTGCGCAGGTTGGCCACGGCCGACGGTGGCGGGTCGTCGCCCCAGATCTCGCGTATGAGCGCGGGGACGGGTACGGCCCGCCCGTCGTGGGCGAGGAGCATGGCAAGCAGGACGCGTTGTTTGTCGGCGCCGATACGGACCGGGGCGCCCGCGACGCGCAGTTCGAGTGTGCCGAGGGTGCGGAAGGTGACGGCTTCGGGTCTCGGACAGTCGCTGTCCGCGGCGGTTCTCATATCCGGCTGCCGCCGAGCCGGCGTACCGCGGTCCCGAGGAGCTGGTCGCCGGGGAAGAAGCCGCGGTGGCGGGAGTCGATGCTGTCGGGGTTGTCGCCGAGTACGACGAGGGATCCGGGTGGCACTGTCGTGCGCGGGCCGGCGCCTGCGGTGCCGTCCGGGACGGGTTCGCCCGGCAGTGCGGCGACGCGTTTGATGTTCCACCCGGCGCCGTCGTGGTCGGTGGCGTACGGGCCGCTGGTGTGCGGTGGTTTGAGGACGACGACGTCACCGCGGCTGACCCGGGCGAGGGGACGGCGTCGTACGACGACCCGCTCTCCGTCTCGCAGGGTGGGCGCCATGCTGCTGCCCTGCACCGCAACGACCAAAAATGATTTGCGTATGTGTACGGTGGCAAGTGTAGCTGTCATGAGGAGCGCACACAGTGCGGCGGCGAACCATCCCATGGGCAACGACCCCCGTCTTAGGCCTCTTTGATGGTGATCAGGATCTTGCGCGGCTGAGCGCCGGGTGTCAATCCCCTGCCCGCAGGGTCTTCGCTTGCATGCCATTGCCAACGGTCTGGTGGCTGTATTTCTGCTGTACGGCCGGCTGTACGGGCCGCTCGTAGGGTCCTGAGCCGCACCCACATTCACACCATCAGTGAAACGGAAGGGGAGTGCGTGAACGGAATTCTCAGGAAGCTCGGGGACCGGGCGCTGGAGCGTCTGGTGCCCAGCACCACCGCCCGGGCGGAGGTCGGCTACTACAAGTTCTGCTACTGCAGCGGGCCGTTCTCCTACGAGCGGTTGTGTCCGTGGAACGGCGGTGCCTGCGGTGGCTGCCGTCGCATCGGTGAGTGCTAGGAGGAGAGGAACGATGACGGGAATTCTGCGGAAGATGGGCGACCGGGCGCTGGAGCGTCTGGTGCCCAGCACCACCGCCCAGGCCGACACGAGCTTCTACAAGTTCTGCTACTGCAGCGGGCCGTTCTACTACCGCCGGCTGTGCCACGTCGTCGGTGGCACGAGCAGCTGCGGGGCCTGCTACCGCTCCGGCGAGTGCTGAGACAGGGAGAGGGACGATGACGGGAATGCTGCGGAAGATGGGCGACCGGGCGCTGGAGCGTCTGGTTCCGAGCGCCACCGCCCAGGCGGACACGAGCTTCTACAAGTTCTGCTACTGCACGCACAACCGGGCCTACCGGAAGCTGTGCCACATCGTCGGTGGTACGACGGGGTGCACTCCCTGTCAGTTCTGGACGTACTGCAACTGACGTCGTGCTTGATCCGACGCATGAACTGCCGGTCCGCCGTAGCTCCCCCGCCGGCGGGCCGGCACCTCTCCGGGGCCGGACACCAAGGAGCTGAAGCGTGTACTACATCGGGCTTGCGGCCCGTCTCCTGCTGGTCCTCGTCTTCGCCGCCGCGGCTGCCGGGAAGTCCTGGCGCCGCGGGTCCTTCGACGCGTTCGGCTCGTCGCTGACCGCGCTGCGGCTCTTCCCCCGCCGGCTGTCCGCCCCCGTGGCGGTGGCGACGGTCGTGGCCGAGGCGGTCACGGCCGTGCTGCTGGCCGTTCCCGCGACGGCGGGCGCGGGGCTCGCCCTGGCTCTGGTCCTGCTCGGCGCGTTCGTCGCCGGGATCCTGGCCGCGCGGCGGGGCGGGCGGCAGGTGCCGTGCCGGTGCTTCGGCGCCACCAGCATGCCGCTCGGCATACCGCATGTGATCCGCAACGCGCTGCTCGCCGCCGTCGCGGTGGTGGGTCTCGCAGCCATGGCCTCGACGTCCGCGCCCGGGTCGGTGCACCCGGGCGGGCTGGCGATCGCGGGCGTCACGGCGGCGGTCGGAGCCCTGATGGTGGTGCGCATGGACGACCTGCTGGCGCTTGCGCCGATTGCTCGCTGACCGCCGGGCTGCCCGGTGGACCGACCCGGCCGGCCCGTCCGGCCCGCTGACTGGAGTATCTGAATGGCCTTTCTCGTTGTCGCGCTGGTGCTCCTCACCGCGCTCTGTGTCTTCCAGCTCGTCCTCGTGCTCGCCGTGCTGCGCCGGCTGCGCGAGCACGAGAGCCGCTTCGAGCAACTGGCAAAGGCCGCCGGACCGATGGGCGCCTCCGACCCGGCGGCCGAGCTCGTCGGACGGCGGGTCCCCGAACTCGCCGAGCACACCGGCGGATCGCCGCGCACGGTCGGCTTCTTCTCCGTCGGCTGCGAGGCCTGCCACGAGCAGGCGCCCGAGTTCGTCGCATCGGCGGCGGCAACAGGTGCCTCGGCGATCGTGGTCGGCACCCCGGCGGACGAGCTGGCCGGGCTGCTGGAGGGCGTGCAGACGGTGGTCACCGGTGCGGAGGGCGAGAGGCTGATGAAGGCCGTCGACATCAAGGCGTTCCCGACGTTCCTGCAGGTGGACGGCGAAGGGCTGATCGTCCGGGCGGGCATCGCCGTTGCGGAGCTGCCCGCCGTGGCGCCCGCGCTGTGACGGGCGGGCCCCGGGCAGTCGGGCGCACCGGAAGTCATCTGCGTACCGCATGGGGCTACTGCTGGGTGGCCGCCCCATGGGTGTGGGCAGGGCATCTGCCGGTCGCGGTGGTGGCCGGGCTCGTTCCGCCGGCGACGGCCTGGCTGACCAAGCTCCTGATCGACGACCTCACGACAGGCGGGGGGGAACGCACTCTGTGGTTCGCGGCGGGGCTCGCGGGGCTCGGGCTGCTGGTCGGGTTCCTGCCGCATCTGGCCGAGTACCTGCGCGGCGAACTGGGCCGCAGGATGGACCGGTTCCTGCAGGACCGGCTGCACACCGCGGTCAACGGCTTCCAGGGCCTGTCACGGTTCGAGGATCCGCGTCATCTCGACCGGCTCCGGATGGCGGCCCAGGCGTCCGGCGGCTCACTGCTGCCGGTGACCGGCGGCATGACCGAGACCGGTCGCCACGCCGTCGCCCTGGTCGGTCTGCTCGCCACACTGTTCGTCCTCAGCCCGGTCATGGCGCTGCTGGTGCTGGTCGCGGCGGTGCCCGTCCTGGCCGGTCAGCTGTGGCTGTCGCGCCGGCGCGTGGGGATGCTGGCCGCGACCTCGACGGCGATGCGCAAGGAGCTCTTCTACTCCGCGCTGCTGACCGAGGAGCGGGCGGCGAAGGAGGTGCGGCTGTTCGGGCTCGGTAGCTTCCTCAAGGAGCGGATGCTCGGCGAGCTCGCCCACATCCAGTCCGCCGAACGCCGCCTGGACCGCAAGGACGCGACCACGCAGAGCGCTCTGTCCGCGCTGTCCGCCGTGGTGGCCGGCGGCGGACTGGTGTGGGCCGTCGACGCGGCTGTGGCGGGCCGGCTGACCGCCGGTGACGTGATGGCGTTCGTCGCGGCCGTCGCCGGGGTGCAGGGCGCCCTGGTCGCCCTGGTGGCGGGCATCGCGCAGGCGCACGAGGCGCTGCTGATGTTCTCGTACCACACGGAGATCACCTCTCTTCCCGACGATCTCGCCCCGCCGCGCGGACCCGGCCCTGCCACGGTGCGCGAGCTGCCGGCGCTGCGGCGCGGTGTGGAGCTGCGTGACGTGTGGTTCCGCTACGACGAGGGGCATCCGTGGGTGCTGCGGGGGGTGAACCTGTTCATCCCGTCCGGGCAGTCGCTCGCGCTGGTCGGTCTCAACGGGGCGGGCAAGAGCACCCTGATCAAACTGCTGTGCCGGTTCTACGACCCCGTGCGCGGTTCGGTCCACTGGGACGGTACGGATCTGCGGGACATCGCCCCGGACGAGCTGCGGCGCCGGATGGGCGTGCTCTTCCAGGACTTCATGAACTACGACCTCACGGCGCGGGAGAACATCGGCGTCGGCGCGCTGGAGCTGCTGGGGGACCACGACCGGGTGCGGCAGGCGGCCGAACTGGCCGGTGCGCACGAGCTGGTCACGGCCCTGCCACGCGGCTACGACACCCTGCTCAGCCGGATCTTCTTCGCCGACGGGGAGGGCGAGGAGGAGGACCCGGAGGCGGGTACGGCGCTCTCGGGAGGGCAGTGGCAGCGTCTCGCGCTGGCCAGGGCGCTGCTGCGACAGGGCAGGGACCTGCTGATCCTCGACGAGCCCAGCGCGGGCCTGGACGCGCGGGCCGAGTACGAGGTGCATGCGAGGCTGCGGGCGCACCGCGCCGGGCGGACGAGCCTGCTGGTCTCCCACCGGCTCAGTGCCGTGCGGGAGGCCGATGTGATCGTGGTGCTCGACGGGGGCCGGGTCACCGAACAGGGCACGCACGACGAGCTGATGGCGGCCGGCGGCGTGTACGAGCGGCTGTTCACGGTGCAGGCCGAGGGGTATCTGCCGCAGCCCGCGGCGGGCTGAGAACGGGCCCGGGAGCCGTCCCGGGCCCACCCGCGGGCTGCGGGGCCGGGCCCGGCAGCGTGGCCCGGCCTAGCCCTGGGCGTCGCGCAGCAGGCAGGTCAGCCGCGCCGTGCAGACCCGCTTGTCCTGCTCGTCGGTGATCACGATCTCGTAGGTGGCGGTGGACCGGCCGCGGTGCACCGGGGTGGCGACGCCGGTGACCTGGCCGGAGCGCACTCCCCGGTGGTGGGTGCAGTTCAGGTCGACACCGACGGCGATCTTGGTGATTCCGCCGTGCAGCATCGAGCCGACGGAGCCGAGCGTCTCGGCGAGCACCGCGGAGGCCCCGCCGTGCAGCAGCCCGTACGGCTGGGTGTTGCCCTCCACCGGCATCGTGCCGACGACGCGGTCCGCGGACGCTTCCAGGATCTGCACGCCCATGCGCGTGCCGAGCGTCCCCGCGGAGAAGAGTGCGGGCAGGTCGATGCCGAGCGCCGCGTACTCGTCGATGACCTCTTGCGGGAACTTCACGGTGGTCTGCTCGCCCATGGGGCCGTGCTCCGATCTCCTGCGGGTGTGTGCTGTGGGCACCGTCTTATCAGATGCCTGAGCGAACGCTTAGACGGGAGGGTCTGTTCCCGGGCGGTCAGGCACCCGCCGTGCGCTCGAACCGTACGATCACCGACTTGCTCGCCGGGGTGTTGCTGGTGTCGGCGGTGGACTCCAGCGGAACGAGCACATTGGTCTCCGGGTAGTACGCCGCGGCGCAGCCCCGCGCGGTGGGGTAGTGGACCACCCGGAAGCCGGGTGCGCGGCGCTCCACACCGTCCTTCCACTCGCTGACCAGGTCGGTGTACGAGCCGTCCGCGAGATCCAGCTCACGGGCGTCGTCCGGGTTCACCAGCACCACGCGGCGGCCGCCCTTGATGCCCCGGTAGCGGTCGTCGAGGCCGTAGATCGTGGTGTTGTACTGGTCGTGCGAGCGCATCGTCTGCAGCAGCAGCCGGCCCGCCGGGACCTTGGGGAACTCCACGGGGGCCGCCGTGAAGTTGGCCTTGCCGGTGGCCGTCGGGAAGCGCCGCTCGTCGCGCGGCGGGTGCGGCAGGGTGAAGCCGCCCGGCCGGGCGATCTTCGCGTTGAAGTCCTCGAAGCCGGGGATCACCCGGGCGATCCGGTCGCGGATCGTCGCGTAGTCCTTCTCGAAGTCCTCCCACGGCGTGCGCGACGCGGGGCCGAGCACGGCGCGCGCCAGCCGGGCCACGATCGCCGGCTCGGACAGCAGATGCGGGCTTGCGGGGGCGAGGTTGCCGCGGGAGGCGTGCACCATGCCCATCGAGTCCTCGACGGTCACCACCTGCCGTCCGCTCGCCTGCACGTCCTTGTCGGTGCGGCCCAGCGTCGGCAGGATCAGCGCGCGCCGGCCGGTGACGGCGTGCGAGCGGTTCAGCTTCGTGGAGACATGGACGGTCAGCCGGGCCCGGCGCATCGCCGCCTCGGTGACCTCGGTGTCCGGGCCGGCGCCGACGAAATTGCCGCCCATGGCGAAGAAGACCTTCGCCCGGCCGTCGCGCAGCGCCTCGATGGACCTGACGACGTCGAGGCCGTGACGGCGCGGCGGGGCGAAGCCGAACTCCCTCTCCAGCGCGTCCAGGAACGCCGGGGCGGGCCGCTCGAAAATGCCCATGGTGCGGTCACCCTGCACGTTCGAGTGGCCGCGCACGGGGCAGACGCCCGCGCCGGGGCGGCCGATGTTGCCGCGCAGCAGCAGGAAGTTGACCACCTCGCGGATGGTGGGCACCCCGTGCTTGTGCTGGGTCAGCCCCATCGCCCAGCACACGATGGTGCGCTCCGAGGCGAGCACCATCGCCAGCGCCTGCTCGATCTCGGCGCGCCCGAGGCCGGTCGCCGCGAGGGTCTCGTCCCAGTCCGCGGCGCGGGCCGCGGCGGTGAACTCCTCGTATCCGTGGGTGTGTTCGCGCACGAACTCCTCGTCCACCGCACCCGGGGTACCGATGATCAGCTTGTTGAGGAGCCGGAACAGCGCCTGGTCGCCGCCGATGCGGATCTGCAGGAACAGGTCGTTGAGCGCGACGCCCTTGAGCATGCCGCGCGGGGTCTGCGGGTTCTTGAACCGCTCCATGCCGGCCTCGGGCAGCGGATTCACCGAGATGATCTTCGCGCCGGACGACTTGGCCTGCTCCAGCGCGGACAGCATCCGGGGATGGTTCGTACCCGGGTTCTGCCCGGCCACGATGATCAGGTCGGCCTGGTGCAGGTCCTCCAGCGAGACGCTGCCCTTGCCGATGCCGATCGTCTCGTTCAGCGCCGAGCCGGAGGACTCGTGGCACATGTTGGAGCAGTCGGGCAGGTTGTTGGTGCCGAACTCGCGGGCGAACAGCTGGAACAGGAACGCCGCCTCGTTGCTCGTGCGGCCCGAGGTGTAGAACAGTGCCTCGTCGGGGGAGTCGAGCGCACCGAGCTCCTCGGCGAGGATCGCGAACGCCCGCTCCCAGGTGACCGCCTCGTACCGCTCCCCGCCCTCGGGCAGATACACGGGCTGAGTGATCCGGCCCTGCTGGCCCAGCCAGTAGCCGCTGCGCGAGGCGAGGTCGGCGACGGTGTGCGCGGCGAAGAAGTCCGGGGTGACCCGGCGCAGGGTGGCCTCCTCGGCCACGGCCTTCGCGCCGTTCTCGCAGAACTCCGCGACATGGCGCTTGCCGCCCTCCGGCCAGGCACACCCGGGGCAGTCGAAGCCGTTCTTCTGGTTGACCCGGAGCAGGGTCTGCGCGGTGCGGCGCACACCCATCTGCTGCTGCGCGATGCGCAGCGTGTGCCCGATGGCAGGCAGGCCCGCCGCCGCTTGCTGCGGGGCCGCGACCTGCGGTGCGTCCTGGACCGGATCCCCTGCGGGCGGCTTGCTGGCCATCGCGCTCTCCCTTGAGCGTCGTCTGCTGCTGTACGCCCCAGATCCTGTCACGCACCGCCGGTGCGCCCACGCCCGGGCCGTCGGGCCGTGGGGCCGTGGGGCTGACCGGTCGGGATTGTCAGTGGTACGTGGCAGGATCGGGGTCGTGGCCGAGACAGCATCGAAGAAGACCGCAGACAACCGACCGCGCCTGCTCCTCATGGACGGGCACTCCCTGGCGTACCGGGCGTTCTTCGCGCTGCCCGCGGAGAATTTCACGACCGCGAGCGGCCAGCCGACGAACGCGATCTACGGCTTCGCGTCCATGCTGGCGAACACGCTGCGCGACGAGTCGCCCACGCATTTCGCGGTCGCCTTCGACGTGTCCCGCAAGACCTGGCGCTCGCAGGACTTCCCCGAGTACAAGGCGAACCGCTCCAAGACCCCGGACGAGTTCAAGGGGCAGGTCGAGCTGATCGGCGAACTCCTGGACACGATGAACGCGGTGCGGTTCGCGGTGGAGGGCTTCGAGGCCGACGACATCATCGCCACCCTCGCCACCCAGGCCGAGGCGGCCGGCTTCGAGGTGCTGATCGTCACCGGCGACCGGGACTCCTTCCAGCTGGTCAGCGAGCACACCACCGTGCTGTACCCGACCAAGGGCGTCTCGGAGCTGACCCGCTTCACGCCGGAGAAGGTCGAAGAGAAGTACGGACTGACCCCGCAGCAGTACCCGGACTTCGCCGCGCTGCGCGGCGACCCGTCCGACAATCTGCCCGGCATCCCCGGGGTGGGGGAGAAGACGGCCACGAAGTGGATCAACCAGTTCGGCTCGTTCGCCGAGCTGGTCGAGCGCGCCGACGAGGTCAAGGGCAAGGTGGGCCAGGCGCTGCGCGACCACTTGGAGTCCGTCAAGCTCAACCGCCACCTCACCGAGCTGGTGCGGGACGTGGAACTGCCCAAGGCGGTAGCGGACCTGGAGCGCGCGCCGTACGACCGATCGGCGCTGAAGGGCTTCCTGGAGGTCCTGGAGATCCGCAACCCGAGCCTGCGCGAGCGGCTGCTCGCCGTGGACCCGGGTGCGGAGGAGGACCAGGCTCCCGTCCCGGACGCCGGGGTCGAGCTGGACGGCACCGTGCTCGGCGCAGGCGAGCTCGCCGGCTGGCTGGAGCGGCACGGCGGGCGGCCGCTCGGCGTGGCCACCGTCGCGAGCTGGGCGCTGGGCGTCGGCAGCGTCAGCGAGATCGCGCTCGCCGGGTCCGACGGGGCCGCCGCCTGGTTCGACACGACCAGGCTGGACGAGGCCGACGACCGGGCCTTCGCCGCGTGGCTCGCCGACCCGGCCCGGCCGAAGGTCATGCACAGCGTCAAGGAGGCGCTGCGGGTCTTCCCCGAGCACGGCTGGGACATCGCCGGTGTCACCATGGACACCGCGCTCGCCGCCTATCTGGTCAAGCCGGGCCGCCGGTCCTTCGCGCTCGACACCCTCTCCGTCGAATATCTGCACCGTGAGCTGGCCCCGCCCGCCGCTGACGGGCAGCTGGCCTTCGGCACCGATGAGCAGGCCGAGGCCGATGCGCTGATGGCGCAGGCCAGGGCGGTCCTCGATCTGGGCGAAACCTTCGGCGAGAAGCTGACGGAGGTCGGAGCGGGCGAGCTGCTGCACGACGTGGAGCTGCCGGTCTCCGTGCTGCTGGCCCGTATGGAGCGGCACGGCATCGCCGCCGACCAGGCGCATCTGGAGGCGATGGAGCAGCAGTTCGCCGGCGCCGTGCAGCAGGCGGTCAAGGAGGCGCACGCCACGGTGGGCCACGAGTTCAACCTCGGCTCGCCCAAGCAGTTGCAGGAGGTCTTCTTCGGCGAGCTGAACCTTCCCAAGACGAAGAAGACGAAGACGGGTTACACCACGGACGCGGACGCCCTCGCGTGGCTCGCCTCCCAGACCGAGCACGAGCTGCCGGTCATCATGCTGCGCCACCGCGAGCAGGCCCGGCTGCGCTCCACGGTCGAGGGCCTGATCAAGACGATCGCCGCCGACGGCCGCATCCACACCACCTTCAGCCAGACGGTCGCGGCCACCGGCCGGCTGTCCTCCACCGACCCCAACCTGCAGAACGTGCCGGTGCGCACGGACGAGGGGCGCGCGATCCGCCGCGGTTTCGTCGTCGGCGAGGGCTTCGAGTCACTGATGACCGCGGACTACAGCCAGATCGAGCTGCGGGTGATGGCCCATCTGTCGGAGGACGAAGGCCTGATCGAGGCCTTCACCTCCGGTGAGGATCTGCACACCACCGTCGCCTCCCAGGTCTTCGGTGTGGATCGCCCGGCGGTCGACGCGGAGATGCGCCGCAAGATCAAGGCGATGTCGTACGGACTGGCCTACGGCCTCTCGGCGTTCGGGCTCTCGCAGCAGCTGAGCATCGAGCCCGCCGAGGCCCGGGTGCTGATGGACACCTACTTCGAGCGGTTCGGCGGGGTGCGCGACTATCTGCGCCGCGTCGTCGACGAGGCGCGGGCCACCGGCTACACGGCCACGATGCTCGGCCGCCGCCGCTATCTACCGGACCTCAACAGCGACAACCGGCAGCGCCGCGAGGCGGCCGAGCGGATGGCGCTCAACGCGCCGATCCAGGGCACGGCAGCGGACATCGTCAAGGTCGCGATGCTCAAGGTCGACCAGGCTCTGGCGGAGGCGGAGCTCTCCTCCCGGCTGCTGCTCCAGGTCCACGACGAAATCGTGCTCGAGGTCGCCCCGGGCGAACGCGAGCAGGTCGAGGCACTGGTCCGCCGGGAAATGGCCTCGGCCGCGTCCCTGCGCGCCCCGCTGGACGTCTCGGTGGGCGTGGGCCCGGACTGGGAGTCGGCAGCGCACTGAGTCAACGGGGACGTTCAGGCTCCCGGGGGTGTGCGGCACCTCCCGGGGGCCAGGCGTATCGAGCAGCCCGCCCCGACCGCACTGCCCTCAGCGGCTCGCGCCGGCCGTGTCCCGCTCCCGGAGCCGTACCGCGGCGCCGTACAGGACGATCCCCACCGCCAGTCCCGCACCCGCACCGAAGCAGGCCGTCGGGATGATGTCCAAAGGTGTGTCGATGCCACCCCAGTACGCGTACCAGCGCACGCACCTGTGGACCGTCCCCGCCAGCACGCACACCGCCAGCAGCACCCCGGCCGCCCGGCGTTCGCCGGGCCCGAGCACAGGGACGCTCGGGGGCGGCGCGGTGGCCGGCAGGCGCCGCAGGGCCGAGGCCGTGAACCAGACCAGGACGATCAGGGCAAGCGCCG
This sequence comes from Streptomyces sp. NPDC006208, assembly GCF_040613775.1. Lineage (NCBI taxonomy): Bacteria > Bacillati > Actinomycetota > Actinomycetes > Kitasatosporales > Streptomycetaceae > Streptomyces > Streptomyces sp. NPDC006208. The sequence continues at coordinate 42,720 of NZ_JBEXSW010000034.1, forward strand.
AACTCCCGTACTGCGTGTACGTGTAGAGGGGGAATCCCCCGACGACCTCACCGAGTACCGGTGCGACCCGCATGCCCCACCGGTCGAAGTGGGTGAACGCGTCCCACACGACATGTGTCGTCGCCCCGATCACCGCCGCGACGTAGAACCAGAGCGCCGTGGCTATCGGCGGGCGGCCCCGCCACGAACGCCCCCGCACGAACGTGTGCACCCGCCCCTGCCACCCGTACGGCAGGAGCGCCACCAGCGGTTCACGGACCATCAGCCACAGTCCCACGAGAGCCGCGGTGATGGCGGCGTCGACGGTCACCACACCCAGCGGCCCGTGCGTCACGGTCCCGAACGTCATCGCACCCGGCAGCACGCTCGCGGCGAAGTACGTCATGTCCGGGGCGAAGGAGCCCATGACGAGGGCCGAGGCGATCAGCGGACCGCGTCCCGTGCCGGTGCGCCGGACACCCGGCAGCACCGCGGCGGCATGGCTGAGTGTGAACGGCATGGCCCGGCCCCCTGTGACTGCTGTTGATCAACGCTGCCCAGTATGCGTGACGCGCCGGGCCCGCGATCCGGGGACCGGGACGTGGCGAAGTGGTGAACACCGGTCAAGGGCCGGTGTTCCGGGGCCCGGCGTTGCACTAGGGTCGGCTGGGTATGCGCGCTGGGGAGCGCGGAGCCGCTGGGGAGGGAACATACGTATGGCAGCGCATTTCGGCCGCCGACTGCGCAAGGGGGCCACGACGACCGCAGTGGCCGCGGCCGCGGTCGCGGCGCTCTCCGCCTCGCAGGCGCCCGGCGTCACGCACGCCCCGTCGGGCGAGAGCCTGGAGATGGTCGAGACGACCCCGCCGCCCGGTACCCCGGTCACCGGCAACTCCCCCTACTACACGGACCTCCCGCCGCTGAACGTTCCCGACAAACCGGACGCTTCGATCGACCGGCAGGCGAACGGCCCGACGGAGTCGGGCATCCCCGCCACCGTTCTCGCCGCCTACAAGCAGGCCGAGCAGACCATCGCGGCGTCCGACCCCTCCTGCCGGCTTCCCTGGCAACTGCTCGCGGCCATCGGCAAGGTGGAGTCCGGCCAGGCTCGTGGCGGCAGGGTCGACGCCAACGGCACCACCGACTCGCCGATCCTCGGCCCGGTGCTCAACGGCGTCGGCTTCGCCAACATCTCGGACACGGACAACGGCGCCTACGACGGCGACAGCGTCCACGACCGCGCCGTCGGCCCGATGCAGTTCATTCCGTCCACCTGGGCGACCTGGGGCCAGGACGCCAACGGCGACAGCCGCAAGGACCCCAACAACATCTACGACGCGGCGCTCGCCGCGGGCCGCTACCTGTGCCACGGCGGCCGGGACCTGGGTGTCAGGGAAGACCTGGAAAAGGCGATCCTCGGCTACAACCACTCGCGGGAGTACCTGCGGACGGTTCTGTCCTGGTTCGAGTACTACAAGCGGGGCACGCACGAGGTCCCGGACCGCACGGGTGTGCTGCCGCCGGGCGACGGACCCGACAGTGCCGGCCCGCTGCCGGACCCGAAGCCCGCACCGCCGCCCACCCGGCCCGGCACCCCGCCGAGCTCGAAGCCGACGCCCCCGAAGCCGACGAAGCCCGGAAGCGGCACCACCAAGCCGACGAAGCCCCCGGCTGCGGCTGGCCCCGCGCGTATCGAGGACGCGGGCACCGGCACGCTCACCGCGATGGCCGGCCGCGAGTTCACCGAGCGCGCCACGGTCCGGGTGGAGAACGCCGCGGGTGCCGGCCTTCCGAGGCAGCCCGTCCGTTTCGAGATCATCGGCAACACCGACGCGCGATTCCCCGGCGGCAGGACATACATCGCGCTGATCACCGGCCTCGACGGCACGGTCGCCGCCCCCGCACTGGTCGCGGGGGAGGAGACCGGCCCCTTCGCCGTGCGCGCCGTGGTGGAGGGCCGCACGCTGCCCGCCGTCACCTTCCGTGCGACCGTCACCCAGCGCGAGGCCGACAAGGTCGAACGGACCGGCACTGAGGCGCTGACGGCAGCCCCCGGCGCCGAGTTCGCCGGTGAGGTCGAGGTCAAGGCCACCTACGAGGGCGGTATCGCCTCCGGCGTCGCGGTCACCGCCACCATGATCACCTCGGTGGAGGACCCGGCCACGGGCGACAAGGGCCCGTACTTCAAGGACGCCGACGGCAAGCCGGTCCGTGCCCTGACGGAGCTTCGGACCGACGCGGGCGGGCTCCTCAAGCTCCCGAAGATCTTCGCGGACGGCACCGAGGGCACCTTCGTACTCCGGCTCACCACCGCCGGGGGCGCGTTCGTCGACATCGAGCTGAAGGTGGCGGCCCCGGCCGAGCCGACGCCGACCCCCACGCCGACCACACCGACCCCCACACCGTGACCGCCTGACCGACGCGCGCCGCGCCGCGCCACCGCACCGCCCCCGCCCCACCCGGCACGGGGCGGTGCACTGCGTTCTGCGCTGCCTGTTCTCATCTCACGACCGCGTTGCTACGGTGCCCCAGCCCTGACGCTGCATCAGATCCGAGCACACCGGGAGGCCGAGCATGCGCGCCCTCGTCGCCGCTGCCATCGGGCTGGCGGCCGCCCTCGCCCTGGTTCTCACCGTCACCGGCCTCGGCGCTCCCGAGGGCGGAACCTCCCCGAAGCCACTGCTGACCACCGTCCCCGGTCCGAAGAAGTAGGGGCACCGCCATGCGCCGCCGAGCCAGCCTCGTCCTCGTCGCCCTCGCCGTCTTCTGCGCCGCCCTCGGGCCCCTGCTGCGCTGGTACGCCTTCCCCCGCCTCGCCAAGATCCCGCCCGGTCAGTACCAGGAGATGGTGCTCGAGGCGAAGCCCGCGACCCTCCTCGACTACGGCACCCTCCAGGCGAAGGAGGTCGAGAAGGTCACCATCGTGCAGACCCTCAAGGGCAACGTGGAGGAGTCCCGGAAGATCGAACGCAGCGCCGGGCGCGATGTCGTCGTCTGGGACTGCCTCTCCTATGTACAGGGACCCGACGGCAGGATGGTCTCCCAGATCCCCGAGCGCTACATCTTCGACGCGCACAGCCAGGCACCCGTGCACGCCACCGGCGAAGCCGTCGACGGCGACGCGGTGCGGCGCGAGGGCATCGAGTTCAAGTGGCCGTTCCTCACCGAGAAGCGGGACTACGAGTACTTCGACGCCCAGACCCGTACATCCGCCCCCATCCACTACAAGGGCACCCGCACCTTCCGCGGCCTGGACGTCTATTACTTCGAGCAGACCATCGCGTGGACCAAGGTGCCGTACCCGAAGAAGATGCCGATCCCCGACGTCGACGCGACCACACTGGAAAAGCAGACCGGCACCACCCGCTGGTACACCACCAAACGCATGTTCTGGGTCGAACCGGTCACCGGAGCGCCCGTGAACGGCGAGGAGATCCACAAGGAGGAGCTGCGCGGCGGCACCCTGCTCGGCGGCCGGGACAAGGTCACCGCGTTCGCCGGGCACGTCAAGATGCGCGAGGACTACCTCGACCACACCGTCGCCCTCGTCAGCTCCCAGCGGCAGCTGGTGCTGCTGATGACGTCGTACCTCCCGTGGGGTCTCGGCACACTCGGCTGCTCACTGCTGGCTCTCTCCCTGTGGCTGGAGGCCCGCTCGCGCCGCCCGGACGACCCCGCCCCCGCGGCCGACGCCCGGACTCCCGAACCGGCAGTCAGCGGTTGAGCCGTGCCGTGGTGTGCCGGGTCGGCTGCGCTGTCGAGGGGTCCTCGGGCCACGGGTGCTTGGGATAGCGGCCCCGCAGTTCCGCGCGCACGGCCCGGTACCCCTCCCGCCAGAACGACGCCAGGTCCGCGGTCACGGCCGCGGGTCGGCCCGCCGGGGAGAGCAGATGCACCAGCACGGGCACACCCGCGACCTCCGGTGTCCGACTCAGCCCGAACAGTTCCTGCAGCTTCACCGCCAGCACCGGCTGCCCGCCGCCGTACTCGACCCGGATCCGTGAGCCGCTCGGCACCTCGATGCGCTCCGGTGCGAGTTCATCGAGCCGGGCCGCGTCACCCGTCGCCCACGGCAGCAGACGCTGCAGCGCCTGGCCGGCCTGGATCCGGGCCAGGTCCGCCCGCCGGCGGGCGCGGGACAGCTCCGGTTCGAGCCACTCGCCGGCCCGGTCCAGCAGGGCGCCGTCCGAGACCTCGGGCCAGGGATCGCCCAGCACGCCGTGCACGAACGCGAGCCGCTCGCGCAGCCCCTGTGCCTCGCGCGTCCAGCGCAGCAGCCCGAGGCCCTCGCGCCGGAGTCCTTCCAGCAGGGCCTCGCGCACGAGCGCCGGGCCGGGCTCCTTCAGCTGCCGTACGGACAGTTCCACCGCGCCCAGCCGCTCCACGTCCCGGGCGACGACATCGCCGTCCTCCCAGTGGACCTCCTCGCCCCTGCCGAGCAGATGGGAGGCGGCGCGGCAGGCGGTGTCCCGGTCGATCACGGCGGCGAGCCGCACCCGCGCGGACGCGGCGGTCGCGGCCCGGTCCGCGACGGCGACCGCCAGCCATTCAGCGCTGCCGAGCCGTGATCCGTCACCCAGCTCGCCCCCGGTTCCCGACGCCATCAGATATGCGCCCTCGCCCCGCTGCCGGGCCACCCGCTCCGGGAACGCGAGCGCCGTGACGAACCCGGCGACGATGTCGTCGGCGGCATGCCGTCCGCCGCCGACGACTGCCTGCCCGACCGTCCTGCCGCCCGCGTTGCCCGCGCGGAAGGCGGCGTGGCCGCCCGGGGCAGTGCGCCCGTCCGCATCGGCAGGGCCCCCTTCCGCAGGCCGGGCGTCGGCCCTGTCCCGGCGGTCCCCGGTGGCGTGCCGGGCGGTACCGCCCACGGGCCCGGAGTCGTCCCCGGCCCGCGGGGGTCCCGCGGTGGGTCCGGCCGCCTCGGGGCCATGCGCCGCAGTCCGCTCGTCCGCGCCGGCGGCACCGACGGCCGCTCCCGTCAGCGACGACTCCAGCCGCCGCACCTCCGCGCGCCAGCGCGCACCGTACGCGTCCGTCCCGCGGCGGGCCGTGCGCCAGGCCGCGGCCAGGTCGTCGCCGTACTCCCGCGGCGGTTCCTCGCTCAGCAGCGCGACCACCTCGGCCGCCCGGCGCGCACCCACCTCGTCGGAGCCGTCGAGCAGGGCGCGGGCCAGCCGGGGGTGCACGCCGAGCCGGGACATCCGTACGCCCCGCCCGGTTGCCCGGCCGGTGCCGTCCACCGCGCCGATCGCGGTCAGTACGGAGCGCGCGGCCGCCAGCGCTCCGGCCGGCGGCGGATCCAGCAGCGCGAGACCGGTGGCCGCCGGATCGCCCCAGCACGCCGCCTGGAGGGCGAATGCCGCCAGGTCCGCGACCTTGATCTCGGGGGAGGGGAACCTCGGCAGCCGGGCGTCCTCCGCCTCGGACCAGCAGCGGTACACGACGCCCGGCGCCTCGCGGCCCGCGCGGCCCGCCCGCTGGCGTGCCGCCGCCTGCGAGGCCCGGACCGTCGTCAGCGCGCTCAGCCCGCGCGCATGGTCCGTGCGCGGCTCTCGGGCGAGACCCGAGTCGACCACGATCCGCACGCCCGGCACGGTCAGCGACGACTCCGCGACCGAGGTCGCGAGCACGACCCGGCGGGCCGGTCCGCCCGCGAGCACCGCGTCCTGCACGGCCGCGGGCGCCCGCCCGTGCACCTGGAGCACCTCGGCGTCCACACCCGCCAGCAGTCCGGCGACCCGTGCGATCTCCCCGACACCGGGCAGAAAGCACAGCACGTCACCTGTGTGAGCGGCCAGCGCCCCTCGCACCACCGAGGCGACATGGGCCAGCAACGCCGGATCGACGCGCATCCCGTGCGGCGGCCGTACCGGACGCGCCGGGGGAGCCCACATCACCTCCACCGGATGGGCGACACCCTCGGCCGCCACCACCGGCGCGTCACCGAGCAGCCGGGACCACCCGGCCGCGTCCGTGGTCGCCGAGGCGGCCACCAGCTTCAGCTCCGGGCGCAGCGCAGCCCGTACGTCCAGCAGGAACGCGGCCACCGTGTCCGCGTCCAGATGCCGCTCATGACACTCGTCGAGCATCACCGCGTCGACGCCGGGCAGCTCCTGGTCGCGCTGCAGCCGCTGCAGCAGCACACCGGTGGTCACGACCTCCACGACCGTCTGCCGCCCCACCGCACGCTCCCCGCGCACGGTGAACCCGACCCGGCCGCCCACCCGCTCCCCGAGCAGCCACGCCATCCGCCGTGCCGCGGCCCGCGCGGCGATGCGCCGTGGCTCGGCGACCACGACCCGGGCGCCGCGCTCCGCGAGCGCAAGCGGTACGAGCGTCGTCTTGCCGGTGCCGGGCGGCGCGCACAGCACCGCGGCGCCGTGTCCCTCGAGAGCCGCCTGAAGGGCGGGCAGCGCGCTGCGGACGGGAAGCCCGAGCCCCTCGGGACGGATCACGCGCGTTCGCAGACGAAGACGGCCGTCCCCGGGATGAGGCTGCCCCGCAGCGGGGACCAGCCGCCCCACTCCTGGCTGTTCCACGCCGGCCACTCCGGCTCCACCAGATCGAGCAGCCGGAAGCCGCCCGCCACCACGTCCCGCACCCGGTCGCCCAGGGTCCTGTGGTGCTCGACGTACACCGCGCGGCCCGCCTCGTCCTGCTCGACGTACGGGGTGCGGTCGAAGTACGAGGCGGCGACCGACAGCCCCTCCGGCCCCGGCTCGTCGGGAAACGCCCAGCGGATGGGATGCGTCACCGAGAAGACCCAGCGCCCGCCCGGCCGCAGCACCCGCCTGACCTCCAGGAACACCGTCACCGGGTCGGCGACGAACGGCACCGCGCCGTATGCCGAGCACGCCAGGTCGAAGCTGCCGTCCCGGAACGGCAGCGCCCCCGCGTCCGCCTCCACGAGCGGGACGTCCCCGCCGATCCGCAGCGCGTGCTGGAGCTGGCGGTGGGACAGGTCCAGGGCGACCGGGCGGGCGCCCTGCGCGGCCAGCCAGCGCGAGCACTGCGCCGCGCCCGCGCCGATCTCCAGGACGTCCAGGCCCTTCAGTGACCCGGCGGGTCCCAGCAGCGCGGCCTCCGCCTCGTCCAGGCCCTCGGGTCCCCAGACGAACCGGTCGTCGCCCAGGAACGCGCCGTGCTCCAGCTGGTACTCGTCGGCGTTGCGGTCCCACCAGCCGCGGCTGGCCCGGCTGCTCTCCGGATCCCCGGCAATACGGCGGGTGGCTTCCGGTTCGAAATCTTGGCTCATCGTCACCGTCGTTGTAGTTTGCGTGCAGCACGCTGATGGCGGCCGGAGTCAGCCTTTGTGGCCTCGGCAAACACGAGTTGTGCCGGGTTTGGGGGGTTCTGCCCCCGCTGTGCGGCTTCGCGCATTGACCATGCCCGGCTGCCCCCGTATGCTACAAGTTGCGCTGCGGGCCTGCGCGCCTCAGACGGAGCAGGCCGCGCTCGCATCTGTATGTATCCCTCGGTTCACGAGGCGCCACCAGCAGTTCTGGATCGGCGCTTCCTAAGCTGTCCGGCTTCTACAGCTGCGATACGGGCTCTCGGCGTAGCAGTACCTACGACTTCAATGTCCGTACCGGAGCCCTTTCCCACATGACGAGCAGCACCGAGACCACCGCCACCACCCCGCAGGTTGCGGTCAACGACATCGGTAACGAGGAAGCCTTCCTCGCCGCGATCGACGAGACGATCAAGTACTTCAACGACGGCGACATCGTCGACGGCGTCATCGTGAAGGTCGACCGGGACGAGGTCCTGCTCGACATCGGTTACAAGACCGAAGGTGTCATCCCGAGCCGCGAGCTCTCGATCAAGCACGACGTCGACCCGAACGAGGTCGTCAAGGTCGGCGACGAGATCGAGGCCCTTGTTCTCCAGAAGGAGGACAAGGAAGGCCGCCTGATCCTCTCGAAGAAGCGCGCCCAGTACGAGCGTGCCTGGGGCACCATCGAGAAGATCAAGGAAGAGGACGGCATCGTCACCGGCACCGTCATCGAGGTTGTCAAGGGTGGTCTCATCCTCGACATCGGCCTCCGTGGCTTCCTGCCGGCCTCCCTCGTCGAGATGCGTCGCGTCCGCGACCTCCAGCCCTACGTGGGCAAGGAGCTCGAGGCGAAGATCATCGAGCTGGACAAGAACCGCAACAACGTGGTCCTGTCCCGCCGTGCCTGGCTCGAGCAGACCCAGTCCGAGGTGCGCCAGACGTTCCTCACCACCCTGCAGAAGGGTCAGGTCCGCTCCGGCGTCGTTTCCTCGATCGTCAACTTCGGTGCCTTCGTGGACCTGGGTGGCGTCGACGGTCTCGTCCACGTCTCCGAGCTCTCCTGGAAGCACATCGACCACCCCTCCGAGGTTGTCGAGGTCGGCCAGGAAGTCACCGTCGAGGTTCTCGACGTGGACATGGACCGCGAGCGTGTCTCCCTGTCGCTCAAGGCGACGCAGGAGGACCCGTGGCAGCAGTTCGCCCGGACCCACCAGATCGGTCAGGTCGTCCCGGGTAAGGTCACCAAGCTCGTTCCGTTCGGTGCGTTCGTGCGCGTCGACGAGGGCATCGAGGGTCTGGTCCACATCTCCGAGCTGGCCGAGCGCCACGTGGAGATCCCGGAGCAGGTCGTCCAGGTCAACGACGGAATCTTCGTCAAGGTCATCGACATCGACCTCGAGCGCCGCCGCATCAGCCTCTCGCTGAAGCAGGCCAACGAGTCCTTCGGTGCCGACCCGGCCTCGGTCGAGTTCGACCCGACCCTGTACGGCATGGCCGCGTCCTACGACGACCAGGGCAACTACATCTACCCCGAGGGCTTCGACCCGGAGACCAACGACTGGCTCGACGGCTTCGAGACCCAGCGTGAGGCGTGGGAGACGCAGTACGCCGAGGCGCAGCAGCGCTTCGAGCAGCACCAGGCCCAGGTCATCAAGTCCCGCGAGGCCGACGAGGCCGCCGCTGCCGAGGGTGGCCCCGCCGCTCCGGCCGGTGCCCCGGCGGGTGCGTCCGGCGGTTCGTACTCCTCGGAGTCGGACGACAACTCCGGCGCCCTGGCGTCGGACGAGGCGCTGGCCGCCCTGCGCGAGAAGCTGGCCGGCGGCCAGAGCTGAGGCTCTGACCCCGGGCTGGTAGACAGCTGACGTAAGGCCCGCTCCCCTCAGGGGGAGCGGGCCTTACGGCGTTCGCGGGCCACTTTGCCGGCGAACTGCGCCAGGCCGGTGGGGTGTTCGGCGGCGGAACAGGGAATGCACCTCCTCGACCACGCGTTCTTCTGTAAGGACACGAGGAGGAGCGGTATCCGTGCTTGATCCGCAGGGTTTGTACGAATGGGAGCCGAAGGGTCTGGCGGTCGTCGACATGGCGCTCGCGCAGGAGTCGGCCGGTCTGGTCATGCTGTACCACTTCGACGGCTACATCGACGCGGGCGAGACCGGCGAGCAGATCGTCGACAACCTGCTGGGTTCGCTTCCCCACCAGGTGGTGGCGCGCTTCGACCACGACCGGCTCGTGGACTACCGCGCCCGCCGTCCGCTGCTCACCTTCCGGCGTGACCGCTGGACCGGCTACGAGACCCCGACGCTGGACGTCCGGCTCCTCCAGGACGCGACGGGCGCGCCGTTCCTGCTGCTGTCCGGCCCCGAGCCGGATGTCGAGTGGGAGCGTTTCGCGGTCGCCGTGCGCCAGATCGTCGAGCGGCTCGGCGTACGGCTCGCGGTCAACTTCCACGGCATCCCGATGGGCGTCCCGCACACCCGCCCCGTCGGCCTCACCCCGCACGGCAACCGCACGGACCTCATGCCCGGTCACCGCAGCCCCTTCGACGAGGCGCAGGTCCCCGGCAGCGCCGAGTCGCTCGTGGAGTACCGCCTGATGGAATCCGGCCACGACGTGCTGGGAGTCGCCGCGCATGTGCCGCACTACGTCGCCCGCTCCTCGTACCCGGACGCGGCGCTGACCGCGCTGGAGGCGATCACGGCCGCGACGGGCCTCGTGCTGCCTGCCGTCGCGCACACACTGCGCACCGAGGCGCACCGTACCCAGACCGAGATCGAGCGCCAGATCGGCGAGGGCGACGAAGAGCTCGTGGCGCTCGTGCAGGGCCTTGAGCACCAGTACGACGCGGTGGCGGGCGCCGAGACCAGGGGCAATCTGGTCGCCGAGCCGGTCGACCTGCCGTCTGCCGACGAGCTCGGCCGCGAGTTCGAGCGCTTCCTGGCGGAGCGCGAGGGTGAGGCCTGAGGAGGCTCGCGTAGGCTGCCGCCATGCTGACCGTGGGGTTGACCGGCGGAATCGGAGCCGGAAAGAGCGAAGTGTCCCGGCTACTGGTGTCGTACGGGGCGGTGCTGATCGACGCCGACCGGATCGCCCGCGAGGTCGTCGAGCCCGGCACGCCGGGGCTCGCGGCCGTCGTCGACGCCTTCGGCACCGGCATTCTGACGCCGGACGGCACCCTGGACCGGCCGAAGCTCGGCACCATCGTCTTCGCCGACGCCGAGCGCCTCGCCACGCTGAACGCGATCGTCCATCCGCTGGTCGGCGCGCGCTCCACGGAACTTCAGGGTGCTGCGGGCGCGGACGCCGTGGTCGTCCACGACGTACCACTGCTCACCGAGAACAAGCTGGCGCCGCTGTACGACCTGGTCGTGGTGGTGGACGCGGCCCCCGAGACACAGCTCGACCGGCTGGTGCGGCTGCGCGGCATGGCGGAGTCCGAGGCCCGGGCGCGGATGGCGGCACAGGCCACCCGTGAGGAGCGGCGGGCGGTCGCCGATCTGCTGATCGACAACGACGGACCGCTGGAGAAGCTGGAACCGCAGGTCCGCAGGGTGTGGGAGGAGCTCTCCCGGCGGGCGGTGTCCGCCGGCTGATCCGCAGGCGGCCGTGACACCGGGGCGCGGCCGGAATAGCGTTGCCGGATGCGGTGTTGCAACCGGGCGTCGAAGGGAAGGATGCCTCCGTGGCGAACAGCAACCCGGATACGCACGTCATCGACTTCCGCGCGGCCGAGCAGTTGCTGGCCGCGCGTGATCCGCGTGGTGCCGTGAAACTGCTGGACTCGGTCATCGCAGCCCACCCCGAGAACACGGCGGCCAGGCTGCTGCGTGCCCGGGCCTTCTTCGCCGCGGCACAACTGCGTCCGGCAGAGCTCGAGTTCGAGCTGGTCCTGGAGCGGGAGCCGGACAATGCCTTCGCTCACTTCGCACTGGCCCGGACGTTCGAGCGGGCAGGGCGGCCGGAACAGGCGAAGCGGCACTTCCGCCTGGCGGCCGCGCTGGACCCCAAGCCCGAATATCTGAAGGCCGCCGGCTTCGAGGGCGGGGCCTGACGCCGGTGCCGCTCGCGGCGGCGGCGCATCAGCCGTGGTCGGGCTCGTACGGCGGGATGTTGCGGCCCGGCTGGTAGTGCGGCCCCTGGTGGATATGGCGCAGCACCAACGCCAGGTCCACGGTCACGATCACGAGCAGCACCCCGCACGCCGCCGCCCAGCCCGGGCGCCCGGCGAGCGCGAACGCCGTCGTGCCCCCGGCCGCCCAGATCAGGCCCCACAGACTCAGCCAGAACCGCAGCCGCAGCGGACTGCGCGCGGTGATCGGCTCGTTCCCGGTACGCATGGTCATCGCCTCTTCCCTTCCAGCATGCACCCGCTTTCCGGAACAGCGATGAGTTCTGGGCGCCGCGGTCGTCCACCTCCTGAACGCGCTGCCGAGCGCGGGAGAACTCACCGGAGGGGACCACGATGTCTGCAACGTCCACCACTGCCACCGCCACCGCCGCAGGGCCTGGGCGCCGTACGGACCTCGCGGTGCGTGCCCTGCAGGTCGTGCTCGCGCTGTTCTTCGCCGTCGCCAGCGCTGCTCCGAAGCTCGTCGCGCATTCCTCGGCGACCGAGAGCTTCGACAGGATCGGCCACGGCGACTGGTACATGTACCTCGTCGGCGCCCTGGAGCTGGCCGGCGCGATCGCGCTCGTGATCCCGGTTCTGTCCGGCCTCTCGGCGCTCGCCCTGATGGGACTGATGGTCGGGGCGTTCCTGACCCAGGTCGTGGTGTTCGACGGGCAGTACGCGGTGACGCCGGTCGTCTTCTTCGTCCTGCTGGCCGTGGTCGCCCGGGTCCGTCGCCGGCGCACGGCGGAGCTCTTCGCCCTGGTGCGCGGGAGCGCCTGAGGGGCGGAGGCCGGCCGCGCGCAGGTACCGGCGGCCGCGAGTGCGGGGGTGCGGGAATGAGGGTTCGCCCCGCCGGGCATAACGGACATACCGTGGTACTCATCCTCGCGATATCCACCTCGGACGACAGGGGGTGCCCCGATGGTCGAGGACCTGGTGGTGGCCGGTGTGGCGGCCGCCTCGGTGTGTGCGGTGTACGTGGCCGCGGCGGCGAAGGTCGTGAAGCAGTACGAACGGGGCATCGTGTTCCGCCTCGGGCGGCTGCGGAACCGGATCCGCCAGCCCGGATTCACCATGATCGTTCCCGGGGTCGACAGGCTGCGCAAGGTGAACATGCAGATCGTGACCCTGCCCATCCCGGCCCAGGAGGGCATCACCCGGGACAACGTCACGGTGCGGGTCGACGCGGTCGTCTACTTCCGGGTGATCGACCCGGCCAACGCCGTCATCGAGGTCGAGGACTACCGCTTCGCTGTGTCGCAGATGGCCCAGACGTCGCTGCGCTCCATCATCGGCAAGAGCGATCTGGACGACCTGCTCTGCAACCGCGAGAAGCTCAACCAGGGGCTCGAGCTGATGATCGACAGCCCTGCGGTCGGCTGGGGTGTGCAGGTCGACCGGGTGGAGATCAAGGATGTGTCGCTGCCGGAGGCCATGAAGCGGTCGATGGCACGACAGGCCGAGGCCGACCGTGAGCGGCGCGCCCGGGTCATCAACGCCGATGCCGAGCTGCAGGCATCGGTGAAGCTGTCCGAGGCCGCGAGGGAGATGTCGAAGCAGCCGGCCGCGCTGCAGCTGCGACTGCTGCAGACCGTGGTCGCCGTCGCCGCCGAGAAGAACTCCACGCTGGTGCTGCCGTTCCCTGTGGAGCTGCTGCGTTTCCTGGAGCGGGCTCAGCAGCCCGGACCGGCGGGCACGCTGCCGCCGCAGACGGCTGACCAGACGGCTGACCAGACGGCTGACCAGACGGCTGACCAGGCGGCTGACCAGGCGGCACTGGAACCCGGGACGCCGGAACCCGGGACGCCGGAGCGGGCGGCGGTTGCCCGGCCGGTGGACGGTCGGGCCGCTGTGGAGGAACCGGTGCCCGAACGGTCCGCGCTCGGCGCCCCGGCGCAAGGGTGGCCGGATCCCGACGGTGGCGGACAGGGGTCCGAGGTCGCATCGGGGTCCGTGGAGGCGCTGGCCGAGGCGCGGGTGCAGGAGCGACGTGACCCGTCGCGGCTTCCGCCCGCAGGACCGTCCGCCGCAGCCTGACAAGCCGCCCATCGCCGATGTATTCACAGGTCACAGCGGTGACCGGGGCCATTGTCGGACCCTGCCCGTAAGGTCGTGGATCGAGTGATCCGGTGCTCGGGCGCTGCGGCGTCCGGGCACGGCGACGGCCCGAGGGGAGGTGGCCCTGATGATCCTGGACGCGAGTCCGGCGCATCCGCTGCGCGCCTGCGCGGCGGTCTTCGTGCCCGCCGGTCTGCCACGCGAGGGCCGCGTCGCCTTCTGGAACCCGGACGGCGGCCCGGTCCCGGACCTGGTGGGCGCCGAGACCGAAGCGCCGGGTGCCGCAGACGGCGGCAGTGGCCGGCTCACCGTCGTGCGGCCGCACGGCGCAGGGGTGCGAAGCCGCACCGTGCCCGCCGTACTGCTGCCGGTGGCCGAGGCCCTGCCGCTGCTGGCCCGGGCCCGTCATGATCCGGCCGCACACCCTGCGGCAGCCTGCTGGGGCGCCGCGGCGCTGCACGCCCTTCATCTGGTGGCGCGCGGCCGTCTGCTGCCCGGCCTGACCGCGCACGACCACGACGCCTGGCGGGCCGGACCGCTGGACGCCGACGACATCGCCCAGCTGCGCGCCATCGCGGCCGCCATGCCGTACGAAGCGCATGCCGCGCCCTTTCCCGGGCTGCGCCCGCTGCGGCTGCCCGATCCTGAGGCCTTGGTGCGCGCGTTCTTCGACGCGGTCGCCGACACCCTGCCGCGTACCCCGTCCGCCGCGCACGCCGCGGGTGCGCCGTTCGCGGCGGCGGGTGCACAGCATCTGCCTGCCGCGCGCGAGTGGGCCGCCGAGGCGGCAGCGGGCATGGACGCCGGGGTGCGCGTCTCGCTGCGCCTGGACCTGTCCGCGTTCGAGCTCTTCGACACGGCTGACGAGGACGGTGCCGAGCGCAGTGCCGGGGCCGCCCTGGTCCAGGTGCACAGCCTTGCCGACCCGACGCTCGTGAGGGACGCCGCACGGCTGTGGGCGGGCGACGGCGACGAGCACTTCGGGCCCCGCGCCCGGATCGATGCCGTGCTGGCACTGCGCCGCGCCGCCCGGGTCTGGTCGCCGCTGACGCGGTTGCTGGAGCGGGACGTGCCGGACGTGCTGCCGCTGACCGAGGACGAGCTGTACGAGCTGCTGGGGCCCGGCGCGGCGCGCCTGGACGCCGCAGGAGTCGCCGTCCACTGGCCCAGGGAGCTGGCGCGGACTCTCACCGCCGCGGCGGTCGTACGGCCCGCGCCCGGCTCGGCCACCGACGGTACGCCGTTCTTTGACAGCGACGAACTGCTCAAGTTCAACTGGCAGCTGGCGTTGGACGGCGAGCCGCTCACCGAGGGGGAGATGGACGCGCTGGCCGAGTCCCACCGTCCTGTCGTGAGGCTGCGGGACCGATGGGTCGTGGTCGATCCCGACCTCGTACGCAAGGCGCGCAAGCGGGAGTTGGGGCTGCTCGAGCCCGTCGACGCGCTCGCCGTCGCGCTGACCGGTACCGCCGAGGTGGACGGCGAGACGGTGGAGGCGGTGCCGACCGGCGCGCTGGAGCGCCTGCGCGACCGGCTCAGCGCCGTGGCCGCTCCCGTCGAGGCACCGGCCGGCCTGCATGCCACCCTGCGCGAGTACCAGCTGCGCGGGCTGGCCTGGCTGGATCTGATGACCGGCCTCGGGCTCGGCGGCTGCCTCGCCGACGACATGGGGCTCGGCAAGACGGTCACCGTGATCGCCCTCCATCTGCGCCGCGCACGCAAGGCACCGACTCTCGTCGTCTGCCCGGCCTCGCTCCTCGGCAACTGGCAGCGGGAGATCGCCCGTTTCGCCCCCGGCGTGCCGGTGCGCCGCTTCCACGGCACCGAGCGCTCCCTTCCCGGACCGGACGAGGAGCCCGGCGGCACGTTCGACGCCGGGACCGGCGAGGTGCCGGCCGGCGGCTTCGTGCTGACCACCTACGGCACGATGCGCACCAGCGCCGAGCGGCTGGCCGCGCACACCTGGGGCATGGTGGTCGCCGATGAGGCGCAGCACGTGAAGAACCCGTTCTCGGCGACCGCCAAGGCGCTGCGCACCATTGCGACCCCGGCCCGCGTCGCCCTGACCGGCACCCCGGTGGAGAACAACCTCTCCGAGCTGTGGGCGCTGCTCGACTGGACGACACCGGGTCTGCTCGGCCCGCTGGGGGCCTTCCGCGCCCGCCATGCCCGCCTGGTGGAGCTGGGTGAGGACGACGAGGCGGCCCAGCGGCTGGCCCGGCTGGTCCGCCCCTTCCTGCTGCGGCGAAGGAAGTCCGATCCGGGCATCGTTCCGGAGCTCCCCCCGAAGACCGAGACCGACCACCCCGTCGCGCTCACCCGCGAACAGGCGTCCTTGTACGAAGCGGTCGTGCGGGAGGCGATGGCGGCAATCGAGGGCGCGGAGGGCATCGCCCGCCGCGGCCTCGTGATGAAGCTGCTGACCTCCCTCAAGCAGATCTGCAACCATCCGGCGCAGTTTCTCGAGGAGTCCGGGACGGCAGGCGCCGGCCCCCGGCTCGGCGGCCGCTCCGGCAAACTCGCCCTCCTCGACGAACTGCTGGACACGATCCTGTCGGAGGACGGCTCGGTCCTGGTCTTCACCCAGTACGTCTCCATGGCCCGGCTGCTGTCGGCCCATCTCGCGGCCCGCGCGATCCCGAGCCTGCTCCTGCACGGCGGCACGCCGGTGGCCGAGCGCGAGCGCATGGTCGACCGTTTCCAGTCCGGTGAGGTCCCGGTGTTCATCCTCTCCCTGAAGGCGGCAGGCACCGGCCTGAACCTCACCCGTGCCGGCCATGTCGTCCACTTCGACCGCTGGTGGAACCCCGCGGTGGAGGAGCAGGCGACGGACCGGGCGTACCGCATCGGCCAGACCCAGCCCGTGCAGGTCCACCGGCTGGTGGCGGAGGGCACCGTGGAGGACCGCATCGCCGAGATGCTCGCCGCCAAGCGGGCGCTGGCGGACGCGGTTCTGGGCGCGGGTGAGGCGGCCCTGACCGAGCTGACCGACCGTGAGCTGGCCGATCTCGTCTCTCTGCGGAGGTCCGCATGAAAAGGCCGGACCGCGCGCGCACCGGGCCGGCCCGTCCCGGATCCCGTCCCGGTTCCCTGCCCGGGCACGACGACCACCGCCGTACCTTCCCCGCCCTGGAGCCGCTCGGCGGCGAGGAGGCCGCGGCCACCTGGTGGGGCCATGCCTGGGTGGACGCCCTGGAGGACATGGCCCTCGACCAGGCCCGGCTGCTCCGCGGCCGTGCCTATGCCCGCGGGGGGAACGTCGCGGCGATCACCGTCACCCCCGGCCGCGTCATGGCGTACGTCCACGGCAGCAGGCCGCGCCCGTACCGCACGGAGATCCGCCTGCGCACCCTCACCGACGACGAGTGGGAGGACTTCCTCGCAGCCGCCGCGGCCCGGCCGGACCACATCGCGGCGCTGCTCGACAAGGACGTGCCGCACGGCCTGGCGGCCGCCGTCGATCTGCTGCCCGCACCCGGCGACCTGATCCCCGACTGCTCCTGCCCGGACGACGGTTATCCCTGCAAGCATGTGGCGGCCCTGTGCTACCAGACGGCCAGACTGCTGGACCAGGACCCGTTCGTGCTGTTCCTGATGCGCGGTCGCGGCGAGCGGGAGATCCTCGCCGCACTGGCCCGCCGCAATGCCACACGATCGGCTGCCGAGCGGACCACCACCGCGGCCGACGCCCCCATGGCGACCGTCCCCGCCCGCTCGGCCGTCGCCGAGAGGTCGCGGCCCGCGCTTCCGCCGCCCTTCCCGGCCCCCGACCGGGCCGGCCGGCCGCCGTCGTATCCGCATGCGCCCGGCGCGCCCGACCCGCTCGCGCTGGACCTGCTGGCCGGCGAGGCCGCCGCACGCGCCCACACTCTCCTGGTCACCGGGCGGGACCCCGTCGCGCACCTGACGCAATGGCAGGACGCGGTCCGGCTGGCCGCAGGCCATCCCGGCTCGGGGCTGACGGCCTCCACCCGCGCCCTCTACCGCGATCTCGCAGCGGCCTCCGGCCGCACCCCCACCGACCTGGCGCGCGCCGTCGCTGCCTGGCGGCAGGGCGGACTCGCAGCCCTCGCCGTACTGGAAGAGCCGTGGGACCCGCCCGCGGGTCCCTTCGACCGGGCCCGGCCCGCTCTCATCGCCGCGGACTTCCCGCCGTTCCGCCCCTGGCGCAACCAGCTCTCCAGCCTCCCGCAGCCTCCCGGCGGGGGTGCCACCCTGCTGCAGCTGCGCTTCGGCCGCGACGGCCTCTGGTACGGCTACGAGTCGGACCCGGACCGTGAGGACTGGTGGCCACGGGGGACCCCCGACGCGGACCCGGTGGGAGCACTCACCTCCTTCGCCGGCGGCTGACCGACCGGCTCACGGCATCGCGGCCACGCCGGCGCACAGCGCACCCGCCTTCGGACGTATGCGCGACCGTTGTCGACGGCCGGATCCCGATACGGGACCGGACCGCTGACCCTCGGGGTGCCCGCCATCGCCACCGAGCTCGCAGAACGGCCGCCCGCGCCGCCCCCGCGACCCGCGGACGCCGTATCCAGAAGGGTGACGGCCAGTTCGACACATTGCGCACCCGATGGGGTGAATGGAGGTTTCACCAGAACCGATGAGGCCTCGCGGCGTTATTTCCGGTGCGGGCGAGTGTCCCGAGATTATCTTCCGAAAGCAGGGAACTATGAGGCAGGTTCACCGAAAGGGCCTGACCACCGTGATGCTCACGGGTGGCGCGTTGGCCATGGCGACGGGATACGCGCAGGCGGACTCCAGCGCGAGCGGCGGCGCGTCCAACTCACCGGGAGTGCTGTCCGGCAATGCGGTGCAGATCCCGGTGAACGTTCCGGTCAACGTGTGCGGCAACACGGTCGACGTCGTCGGACTGCTGAACCCGGCGGCCGGCAACCGGTGCTCCAACGACTCGAGCGGTGCCGCCGTCTCGGGCGGCTCGCGTGCCGGCGTCGTGCACCAGGGCGGCACCCGCGCCCCGGGCTCTCTTGCCAACGGCGGCGGCGCGAGGGCCGACGGTGCAGCGGAGAACTCCCCGGGCGTCCTCACCGGCAACGGCGTCCAGCTGCCCGTCGACCTGCCGCTCAATGTCAGCGGCAACTCGGTGAACGTCGTCGGCATCGGCAACCCCGCCGTCGGCAACTCGTCGGAGAACGTCTCGGGCAAGCCGCCGGTCACACCGCCGAGGACCGTACCGCCGCAGACCGAGCCGCCCCTCGGCGAGAGCGGGGCCAGGGGCCCGTCCCTGGCGCAGACCGGCAGCGACGCGCTGGCGTTCGCCGTACCCGCGGGTGCGACCATGCTGCTCGGCGGCCTGGTGCTCTACCGCCGCTTCCGGCCCGCGCAGCAGTCGGCGCGCGCCTGACCCGGCTACGAGCACCACGACGCCAGCACCGCGTCGATCGTCGACGCCACCCGCGCCCGCGCCTCGTGGCGGGTGACCCCGGCCATCAGCAGCGCGTCGTACGGGGTGTCGAGATGCCGTACGGAAGCCCGGACAGCGGCGGTGACCGCCTCCTGCTCCATGGAGCGGCCCGCCGCCGTCCGGCCCACCCGGCCGCTGCCGCGCACCGAGGCATGCGCGGCGATGCCGGCGGCACGCTCGGCAGGACAGCCCGGAAACAGCCGGCGGATCTCGGCGCAGAGTTCGGCGGTGAACCGCACGTCCTCGGCCGCCCTCCGTACGGCATCCCGCTCCCGACGCCGGGCCCGGGCGTCCGCATCGGCGAGGCAGGCCGACTCGGCGCGGGCGAGAGCCGCCTCCTCGACCAGCAGCCCCTGGCGCTCGTAGCGCCCCCGGCGCCGGTGGAAGCGCACCACGACCGCGCACAGCGAACTGGCCTCGCGCGCCCGCCGGGTGAGCGCCGCACTGCCCCGCGGCAGATACACCAGATGGGCAAGATCCGCGCAGTCCAGGCAGATGGGGCGACGGAACTCGAGCACATGCAGCGTGAGCGGTCCGCGGCGGCACTCCGCGCAGTGTTTGTCCTTCAGTGGTTCGATGACCACCAGGTCCATGCCCGGAGCGTACCCACACCCACTGTCCCGATACGCTCGGCCCTCATGACGCTGCACTGTGCCGTTCTCGACGACTTCCAGGGTGTCGCACTCTCCCACGCGGACTGGTCCTCGCTCGGGGATGCCGTCGAAGTCCGGGCGCTTCGCACCCATTTCACCTCCGAGGAGGACGTCGCCGACGCCGTCGGCGACTGCGAGATCCTGGTCGTGATGCGTGAGCGCACCCCCTTCGCCGCGTCCCTTTTCGCCCGGCTGCCGCGGCTGCGTCTGCTGATCACCTCGGGCATGCGCAACGCCTCGATCGATCTCGCGGCGGCCGCCCGGCACGGCGTCACCGTGTGCGGCACCGCCAGCAGTTCCACACCGCCCGCCGAGCTGACCTGGGCGCTGATCCTGGGCCTTGCCCGCCATGTCGTCGAGGAGAGCACCGCTCTGCGACACGGCGGCCCTTGGCAGTCCACGATCGGCAGCGACCTGCACGGGCGTCGCCTCGCCGTCCTCGGCCTGGGGAAGATCGGCACCCAGGTCGCCCGCGTAGGAAAGGCCTTCGGTATGGAGGTGACGGCCTGGAGCCGGAACCTCACCGACGAGCGGGCCGCCGAACACGGCGTCGTACGGGCGAAGTCGCTGGACGAGCTCCTCGAGGCCGGTGACGTCGTGTCGGTGCATCTGCAGCTCAGCGACCGTACCCGGGGTCTGATCGGCGCGGCCGAGCTGCGGCGGATGCGCGGTACCGCGTACCTCGTCAACACCTCGCGGGCCGCGATCGTCGATCAGCAGG
This sequence comes from Streptomyces sp. NPDC006208, assembly GCF_040613775.1. Classification (NCBI taxonomy): domain Bacteria; kingdom Bacillati; phylum Actinomycetota; class Actinomycetes; order Kitasatosporales; family Streptomycetaceae; genus Streptomyces; species Streptomyces sp. NPDC006208. The sequence goes on from NZ_JBEXSW010000034.1 coordinate 62,946, forward strand.
CGCTCGCCCGTGCCCTGCGCGAGGGATGGATCGCCGGAGCGGGGTCGGACGTCTTCGAGACCGAGCCACTGCCGGCCGACGACCCGCTGCGCACGGCTCCCCGCTTCCTCGGGCTGCCGCATCTCGGCTATGTCACCCACGGCAACTATGAGCGCTACTACGGCGAAGCGGTCGAGAACATCGCTGCATACCTCGCGGGCACGCCGGTCCGTACGCTCACCGAGGCGGCCGAGTAGCCCCCGGGGGCGGTCCTCAGCGGACTCCCGGAGCCGCGGCGCCGATGAACTCCGACAGCGTCTCGCGGGCCTGCTCGGAACGTTCCGCCCGGTCGTCCTCGTCCTGCGCCTCGTGCATGCAGTTGGTCACCTCGAAGGCGGCCGCGGCAAGCTCCAGCGCAGCCGTGTCGTCACATACCAACTGGACGCGGATCAGTGCCTGATGGGCGGCGGAGCGCAGACGGTAGGAGTCGATCCGGGACTGTTCGGCCACCGCGCTGCCCGGGGCCTCCTGGCCCCGGTGCCAGCGGTCGTTCTGACCGCGGCGGTAGTCGACGAGAGCGTCCGCGAACGAGCTGTACGCCGAGATCCTTTCCTGGCGAAGCTGTTCGGCACGGGCGAGGGCGGCGGTCCGCTCAGCCGTCTGCCGCTGGAAGAAGTGGGTCGCCACCGAGCCGAGCAGGGTGCCTACGACCGCGATGACGGCTGTCCACATGGTGCCTCAATTCCCGTGCTCCGAATAATCGATCGATCGATTCGAGCGGTACTGCTAGCTTCACCTGCGTGGCGAAACTCAATCAGATCATCGCAGTGGAGAAAGGCGTCAAGTCCAAGGCGCATCAGGACCTGACGGCGGCCCATCACGGGCTCCAGAAGCCTGCCCTGCTCGCCGGTATCTCGCGGACGTACCAGCCGAAGGACGAGGAGGGCGAGCAGCTGCCGCCCGAGTCCACCCGGGTGCAGGTCAAGGCCGAGGACGTGCTGCGCGAGACGGCCAAGACGCTGACCAGGCTGTTCGATGTGACTGCCACCAAGGACTGGGCCAACTGCGCGGCGCGCGCGGATGTGACCGTGGACGGGCGCGTGCTGGTGAGCGATGTGCCGGTCGCGTATCTGCTCTTCCTCGAGAAGCAGCTGACCGACATCAACACCTTTGTGCGCAAGCTTCCGGTGCTGGACGCCTCCGAGTCGTGGACGCAGGACCCGTCGACCGATGCCTGGAAGACCGAGGCCGTGCGGACGCTGCGGACCAAGAAGGTGCCGCGCAACCATGTGAAGGCCGAAGCCACCGAGAAGCACCCGGCGCAGGTCGAGGTGTACTACGAGGACGTGCCGGTGGGTTACTGGACCACCGTGAAGTTCTCCGGCGCGCTGCCGGCCCGGCGGGTGAACGAGCTCCTGGACCGGGTGGAGAAGCTCCAGCAGGCCGTGAAGTTCGCTCGTGAGGAGGCGAACGGCGCGGAGGTCACCGACCAGCGGGTGGGTGACGCGGTCTTCGGCTATCTCTTCGGATAGCCCCATGAACCCCCCGTCCGCCGGAGCGCGGGCGGGGTGCGCGAGGAGCGCAAAGCTGAAACTGAAGCTTGTCGTGAACCACGCGGTCCCAGTGGAGGTTCGAGTCCTCCCCCCGGCACCACAGGCCGGGGTGGCCCAACTCGGCAGAGGCAGACCGCGATGAATCTCAGACTCTCGCTCCAGACTCAGCATTCGCCGCTCATCGCCGGATCGACCGGGCCCGGGCCCTGGTGCGTCGAAATGCCAGTTCGAATCTGGTCCGCCGAGCTCGATCGGCGGTGGTCCAAAGGCAGGACGCGACGCAATGACGACTGACCCGGGTCCTCAAGTGTGCCGGCGTGTGATCGTGAGCGGCATTCCCAGGGCTCGGGGGCAGGCTACGCCCCCGGGCCCGCTCCTTTCTCCCGGGTCACTGCCGGTAGCCGCTGAGGAAGCGGCCGATCCGGCTGATGGCCGCGTCGAGGTCATCGGCATGCGGCAGGGTGAGGATCCGGAAGTGGTCGGGACGCGGCCAGTTGAAGCCCGTGCCCTGCACGACCTGGATCTTCTCCCGCAGCAGCAGGTCCAGCACGAACTTCTCGTCGTCGTGGATCCGGTGCACCTTCGGGTCGAGCCGCGGGAACGCGTACAGCGCACCCTTCGGCTTGACGCACGAGACTCCGGGGATCTCGTTCAGCTTCTCCCAGGCCCGGTCGCGCTGCTCGTGGAGCCTGCCGCCGGGCGCGACCAGTTCCCGGATGGACTGGCGGCCGCCGAGCGCGGCCTGGATCGCGTACTGGGCGGGGGCGTTGGCACACAACCGCATCGAGGCGAGCATCGTCAGGCCCTCGAGGTAGCTGCGGGCGTGCTGTTTGGGGCCGGTGACCACGAGCCAGCCCGAGCGGAATCCGGCGACGCGGTACGTCTTGGACAGTCCGCCGAAGGTGAGCACGACGAGATCGGGCGCGAGGGCTGCTGCCGTGTGGTGGACGGCGTCGTCGTACACGATCTGGTCGTAGATCTCGTCGGCGAACACCATCAGCTGGTGGCGGCGCGCGAGATCGAGGATGCCTTCGACGATCTCACGCGGATAGACCGCGCCGGTGGGGTTGTTGGGATTGATGATCACGACCGCCCGCGTACGGTCGGTGATCTTGGAGGCCATGTCGGCGAGGTCCGGGTACCAGTCGGACTCCTCGTCGCACAGATAGTGCACCGCCTTGCCGCCGGAGAGGGTGGTCACTGCGGTCCACAGCGGGAAGTCCGGGGCGGGGATGAGTACTTCGTCGCCGTCCTCCAGCAGGGCCTGGACGGCCATGGAGACCAGCTCGGAGACGCCGTTGCCGAGGAAGATGTCGTCGACGGACACGTCGGGCAGGCCCAGCGACTGGTAGCGCTGGGCGACCGCACGCCGGGCGGAGAGGACGCCGCGGGAGTCGGTGTAGCCGTGGGCCTGCGGGAGCATCCGGATCATGTCCTGGACGATCTCCTCGGGTGCCTCGAAGCCGAAGAGCGCGGGATTGCCCGTGTTGAGGCGCAGCACGCTGTGGCCGGCCTCCTCCAGCGCGTTGGCGTGCTCGATCACCGGACCGCGGATCTCGTAGCAGACCTCGCTGAGCTTGCTCGACTGCCGGAACTCCATGCCGTGCCCTCCCCGGACCGAATGACGTACTTGGTTTTACCAAGTTCGAGCTTGGAAAGTCCAACAACTTGTCTAGACTCCTCGCATGCCACGCCAGACGCGCCGCCGAAGCTATGACCAGTACTGTGCCGCCGCCCGCGCGCTCGACGCCGTCGGAGACCGGTGGACCCTGCTGGTCGTCCGGGAGCTGCTGGCGGGCCCCCGTCGCTACACCGACCTGCACGCGGACCTGCCGGGCGTCAGCACGGACGTCCTGGCCTCCCGGCTCAAGGACATGGAACGGGACGGACTGGCCACGCGTCGCAAGCTCCCGCCGCCCTCGGCCGCGACCGTGTACGAACTGACCGTGCGGGGGCGGCAGTTGCTTCCCGTGCTCACCGCCCTGGCCGGCTGGGGCGCGCCCGAGCTGGCCGAGCGCCGGCCCACCGACGCGGTACGCGCGCACTGGTTCGCGATCCCGCTGGTGCGCGCGCTCGCCGGGCCGGGGGACCGTTCGGGCGTGGTGGAGGTGCGGCTGGACGAAGGTGTCTTCCACGTACGACTGGGAGGCGGGGGACCTGACTACGGAGACGGTCCCGCCACCCGGCCGGACGCGTGCCTCACCCTTGACGCGGACACCTGTGTCGCCCTCGGCAGAGGCGAGTTGACGCTGGCGGACGGTGTACGGACCGGTCAGATCACCGTGGAGGGGGACACGGCGTTCCTCGGCGTAATGAGCACGTCCGTCCCGAGCGGCGGTACCGGCTCCGCGGGCGGCGGGTGAATCAGCGCTCGCCGGTGACGACGATTGTCGCGCCCGAGGTGCTCAGCCGCGGGTCCTTGAGCGGATCGGAGCCGCCGTACGGCTTCTGCCCCTTGTACTCGACCCGCACGGTGCGCAGCCGGCCGTCGTCGTACCGGTCCGTGTAGACCGCGCCGGTGCGCGAGGCCACCGCCGTACCGTGGCGGCCGACCTGATAGGTCCGCACGAAGTCGGCGACGCTGCTGTCGCGTACGACGTCGAGGTCGTAGCGCAGCCGGGAGGAGACGACGGCACCGGACGCGGCGCGCACCACAGTTGCCTCGACGGGCACGTAGAAGCGGATCTCGTCCGGGTACTGGTCGTGGTGGAGATGGGCGAACGTCTCGGCGGCATCCACATCGGTGCGGCGCGAGCGGGGCTCCTCCGTCGTGAACACCAGGACCAGCCAGACCAGACCCAGACCGGACAGGATGAGGAACCCCGACCGTACGGCGGTTGCGACACCGCGCCGCCGTGCGCGCCGGGCAGGAGGCGCCGGCGCGTCGGCGGCCTCGGTCCGTTCTCCGGTCCTCACACCCCCACCTCCGGCCTTCATCCTGGCATGTCGGGAGTCGGCCGGTGAACCGTGGTCGCAGCTGCCGGTGGCCCTACCGGAGCGCACCTCTTCGGCGAGGACAGGCCGCAGCCCGCCGGGCGATGATGGGCGCGTGCGACTCGAAGCGATCACCTGGGAGCGGCTGACCGAAGCACTCGCGGCCCGGATCCTTCGGACCCGGGCCGCGGACGGCAGCCCGTGGCTGCGCGTCGGCATCGACGGTGCCCCCGCGGCACGGCCCGAAGAACTCGCCCGTCCGCTCGCCGAGGCCCTGCGGCTGCGCGGGCGCGGCGTGCTGGTGGCCGGCACGGACGGATTTCTGAAGCCCGCGTCGCTGCGGTACGAGCACGGGCGCGAGGACCCCGACACGTACTACAGCGGCTGGTTCGACACCGGGGCGCTGTGGCGGGAGGTCTTCGGGCCCCTGGAGCCGGGCGGTACCGGGCGGGCGCTGCCCGACCTGTGGGACCCGGCGACCGACCGGGCGACTCGTTCGGCGCCCGTCGAACTCCCGCCCGGGGGAGTGCTGTTGCTGCACGGCCCGTTTCTGCTCGGGCACTGGTTCCCGTTCGACCTGACCGTGCATCTGCGCCTGTCGCCGGCCGCGCTGGAGCGCCGCACGGACCAGCGGGAACGCTGGACGCTCCCGGCGTTCGCCCGCTACGAGGACGAGGTCGGTCCCGGGGACGCCGCGGACGTACTCGTACGGGCCGACGATCCCCGCCACCCGGCGTGGGGCGGCCTGCACTGATCCGGCTTGTACTGATCCGGCTGATCAGGGCCGGCCGCCGGTCAGTGTGACGGCCAGGGCCCCGGCCCGGCAGCCCTCGTCCGCGGCCGTCCGGGCGTCCGCCCCCGAGAGGCGGGCCGCGAGAAACGCTCCCGTGAACGCGTCGCCCGCGCCGGTGCTGTCCACCGCCTCGGCCGCGTGGGGCGCGATGCGGGCCGTCACCCGGCCCGCCTCCGCGACCAGTGCCCCGTGGGTGCCCAGCGTGACGACGGCCAGCGGGACACGGCGGCTGAGTTCGGCTGCCGCGGCCGCCGGATCGGGCAGCCCGGTGAGCTGCCGGGCCTCGTCCGCATTGGGGAGGAGGACGTCCGCGCCGTCGACGGCAGACAGCATGTGCTCCACACCCAGCGCGGCGATGAAGCCCGCCGAGGCCGGGTCGACGCTCACCGGGATGTTCCTCTCCCGCGCCGAGTCGATCGCGAGGCGGGCAGCGGCCCGGCTGGTGCCGGAGAAGAGGAGGTAGCCCGACACATGCAGGGCGCCGACCCCGTCCAGCATCGATGCCGAGAAGTCCCCTGCGGCAAGGTGCAGAACCGCACCGCTGTCGGTGAGAAACGTACGCTCGGTCGTCGCGTCGACGAGCGCGATGACGGTGGCGGTGGGCACGTCCTGATCGGGCACCAGGTACGGGTGCACCCCGGCCGCTCGCAGCTGCTCCGCGTGCCAGGGCAGATCGGCAGCGCCGACCCTGGCGAGCAGCCGGACCTCCCCGCAGGCCCGACGGGCGGCCCAGCAGGCCACGTTGGCACCGGCGCCGCCGGGCAGGACACGGATACGTGCCGTCGTGTCCGTGCCCCGCGCGAGCGGAGTGCGGTGGCGTGCCACGACATCGGTGACGACGTCCCCGAGGACCAGCAGTCCGCCGCCCGTCATGCGTACGCCGCTGCGATCCGGGCCGCGAGCCGGACATTGCCGCGCACCGCGGCGAGATTGGCCTCCAGTGAGGCGCCTTCGGTGTACCGCATCAGCCTCTCGAGGAGGAACGGAGTGACCGCCTGGCCCGTGACGCCCGTCTCGTGTGCTTCGTCGAGGGCCCGGGCGAGCACGCGATCGTGCAGAGCGGGGTCCAACTGGTCCTGCACCGGCACCGGGTTGGCCACGATCAGGGAGGAGTGCGGTGCGCCGAGCGCGTCCTTCGCCTGCATCACCGTGGCCACCTCCTCGGGCGTATGCACGACCCAGTCGACCGGTTCACCCGCAGACGTCAGATAGAAACCGGGGAACTGCTCCGTGCCGTACCCGATCACGCCCACACCCAGGGTTTCCAGCCGCTGGAGCGTGGCGGGGACATCGAGGATCGACTTGACCCCGGCACAGACCACGGTGATGCCGATCCTGGCGAGCAGCCGCAGGTCCGCCGACTCGTCCTGTGTCTCGGTCCAGCCCCGGTGCACACCGCCGAGGCCTCCGGTGGCGAAGACCCGGATCCCGGCACGGTCCGCCAGGAACGCCGTTGCCGACACCGTCGTCGCCCCGCTCGCACCTGCCGCGAGTGCGGGCGCGAGGTCCCGGTGACCGAGCTTGCGTATGGAGTCGTCCCCGGCGATCCGCTCCAGCTGGTCCTTGTCCAGGCCGACATGGGCCTTTCCGTCCAGTACGGCGATGGTGGCGGGGACGGCGCCCGCGTCCCGGACCAGCCCCTCGAGCTCCTCGGCGACGGCGAGATTGCGGGGGCGGGGCAGTCCGTGCGCGATGATCGTCGACTCCAGGGCGACGACCGGGCGCTGTGCGTCCAGGGCTTGTTGTACTTCGTCGGTCACATGGGTCAGCAGCATGTCCCATCCCTGGCACAGGAGCGGTGCCCCCAAACGTCGGAAGCCGGCGTGGACCGACGGACACGTCCTTGACCGGCAGGTTCTGTGACGAGCTGGTGCCGACCGCGCCCTCATGTCCACCGTCGCAGCACATGAGCCGGGGCCCGGTCTCCGGCCCAGGAGGTCAGTCGCGGGCCAGGGCGCGGTGGACGGTCAGGGCCGCCATCGGCAGCAGCAGGCACGCGCCGATCAGGTTCAGCCAGCCGTAGCTCGCCTGGGCCACGATCAGACCCGCCGCCGCGCCGCCGAGGCCCGCCGATGCGTTGCTCGTCAGGTCCGAGAGTCCCTGGACGGCGGCCCGGGCCGGTTGCGGTACCGAGTCGGTCAGCAGTGTGGAACCGGCCACCAGACCCGCCGACCATCCCAGGCCCAGCAGGAACAGGCCGATCGCCGTCCGGCCGTGACTCGCTCCTGCCGTGCCCGCCAGCACGGCGGCCGCGCAGAGCAGCCCCGCGGCCAACCCGATCACCGACAGCCGTCCGATGCGGTCCGCAAGCCAGCCCATCACCGGCGAGAACGCGTACATGCCCGCGATGTGGCCGCTGATCACCAGACCGATCAGCTGGATGTCCGCGCCGTGGTGGCTCAGCGCGACCGGGGTCATCGACATGATCGACACCATCGCGGTGTGCGACACGGCCACCGTCACCAGCGCCAGCCGGGCCTGGGGCGAGGCGCGGACCGCCCGGACCCCGGCGCGCAGCGAGCGTCCCTCGGGTGAGCGGTCGGCCGGGGACAGGGCCCGCGCCGTGAGCAGCGGGTCGGGTCGCAGCAGGACCAGGACCAGGACCGCCGCGACGAGGAAGACCCCGGCCGCCCACACGAACGGGCCGGCCGCTGCCGGAATGCCGAGCCCGGACACGCTGCGACCCGCGGGCGCCGCGATGTTGGGGCCGAGGACCGCCCCGATCGTGGTCGCCCAGACGACGGTGGAGATGGCCCGGCCACGACGCTCCGGCTCGGCCAGGTCGGCGGCCGCGAAACGGGCCTGCAGATTCGCCGACGACGCCGCGCCGAACCCGGCCATGCCCACCAGCAGAAGCGGGAAGCTGCCGGCGACCGCGCCCATCACGACCACGCCCGCGCCCACCGCCCCGATCAGATACGCCAGGACCAGCCCGGGCCGCCTGCCGCGCGCCGCCATCAGAGCGGCCAGCGGCATCGACAGCAGCGCGGTGCCGGCCACGGTCGCGGTCGGGGCCAGGCCGGACAGTGCCTCCGTGCCGCTGACCTCCTGTGCCAGCACCGAGGCGAGCGCGATCCCCGTCGCGACACCGAGTCCGCCGAGGATCTGGCTCGCGATCAGTACGGCGTTGATCCTGCGCCGCAGCGCGGGCAGCCCTGCGGCAGGCACCGCGATGCCGCCGGGTATGTCAGGTGCGTCAGGGCTTACGGTCACCGGCGCAGTGTGCCAGCCCGCACCTCCGCACGAAACAGCGGCGGCGCCCGACCCGGTGGTCGGACCGACGCCGGAACAACGTCAGAACAGCGGCTCGGGCAGCACACCCTCCAGCGCCAGCAGCTTCCGCTTGGTCTCCGGACCGCCGCCGAACCCGCCGAGCCCTCCGTCCGTCTCCACCACCCGGTGGCAGGGCACCACGACCGGCAGCGGATTGGACCCCATCGCCGCGCCCACTGCCTGGGCCGCACCCGGCCGGCCCACCCGGGACGCCAGGTCGCCGTACCCGACCACCGTTCCGTACGGCACGCCGGCCAGCAGCTCGCACAGCACCCGGCGGTTGAAGCCGCCGGACAACGACCAGTCCAGTGCCAGGTCGAACGTCCGCAGCCCGCCGGCGAAGTACGCCTCCAGCTGGCGTATCGGCTCGGCGAGCCGCCCTGCCGGGTCCTCGACGCCCGCCGCGTCGAGCCGTGCCGTCAGCCGCTCGAGCGCCCGCTCCCGCACCGCCGCGTCGGCGTGGAAGACCACGCTCACCAGCCCCTCGTCGGTCGCGGCGAGAAGCAGCGGCCCGATGTCGGTGCCGACCGTGGCCCACCCGAAGCTGTTCATGGGACCACGGTACGACCGGCCACTGACACTCCCGCTGAGCCCGGAGCCCGGCCCAGGGCGTCCCGCACCACGTCCGGGTTGTTGGTGATGATCCCGTCCACTCCGAACCCGGCCGCCCGCACCGCGCCCTCCGCGTCGTTGACCGTCCAGGTGTTCATCCGCAGCGGCCTGCCGTGCGGGCCCTTGAACGCGTGGACCGCGTCGACGTACTCGGCGCTCAGTGAGGTGTGCGACGGATTGATCTGGTCCGTGAACGCCGCGAACGAGGGCAGGTCCGCCACCGCGGGCGTACCGAGGAAGCCGGTCGTGATGTCGGGTCGCAGTGCGTGGACCACCTTCATGCTGTCCGCGCCGAAGCTCTGGACGACCAGCCGGTGCCCGACGTGCGCCCGGTCGAGCCAGCCCTCTTCACCGAGCACCCGCAGGGTGTCCTGCTCGATGCCGGGGTACAGCTCCGGCTTCTTGATCTCCAGCAGCAGCTTCTGACCGTTGTCGTCCACCCGGTTCAGGTACTCCTTGAGCGTCGGCACCCGGGCCCATGCCCACTCGGGTCCGCGCCAGCTGCCCGCGTCCAGGGTCGCGATCTCGGCGGCGGTGAAGTCCTTCACCTTCCATGGCGCCCGGCCTGGAAAACGCTCTTCCACGTCGGTCGTCCGGGCGAGTGAATCGTCGTGCACGACCACGAGCTCACCGTCCCTGGTGCGCTGGACGTCGTTCTCGACCCAGGCGAAGCCCATACGGGCGGCGAGGTCGATCGCCGCAAGCGTGTTCTCCGGCGCGTAGGCGGACGCGCCGCGATGGGCGATGACCACCGGGTCGCCGTGCCGTGCCGTGGCGTCCTCGGTGCCCGCGGCGGATCCGGGCAGGAACAGCGCACTGAATCCGAGAGCGGTGGTGGCCAGCGCTGCGACGGGGCGGGCGAACATAAGTGGTCCTCACGTCGTCGGTCACGGACGAGCCGAGGGTGGCAGCTGTCGGTCAACGAGGTGCGAGTGAAGTATGGCCGTAACGTGAACGCGGCCGCGCGGCGCGCATTCCGTGTCAGACTCCGTGTCGACAAACTCCGCTCAACGCTTGCGTGACGCCTTGCGGGCCGTGTTCCGGCCCGAACCGGACCCCCATCAGGGTTCGCAAGGGATCGCAGGGATCGCAGGGCGTCACCCGGGACGAAGGGCAAGGGTCATGCAGGGCACTGTGGACGGATTCAGCTACGGGCTCGTCACGCCCGTGGCCGCGTTTCTCATGGCATGCCTCGGCGGGGCGCTCGGCCTGCGCTGCACCACCCGCTCCCTGCGCACCGGACGGTCCTTCAAGCCGGGCTGGCTCGCCCTCGGCGCGACCGCGATCGGCTCCGGAATCTGGACGATGCACTTCATAGCCATGATGGGATTCAGCGTCGAGGGGGTGGCGGTCAACTACGACAGACCGACCACCTTCGCCAGCCTCGCCGTCGCCGTGATCATGGTCGGCATCGGTATCTTCATCGTCGGCTACCGGGGTGCGACGGCCATGGCCCTCGTCACCGGCGGCACGATCACCGGACTCGGTGTGGCCTCCATGCACTACCTCGGCATGGCCGGAATGCGGCTGGAGGGGCGCCTCCTGTACGACACGGGGACCGTCGCCCTGTCCGTGGTGATCGCGGTGGTCGCCGCTACGCTGGCGCTGTGGGCCGCCGCCGCGATACACGGCTTCATGGCGAGCCTCGGCGCGAGCCTGGTGATGGGGATCGCGGTGACCGGGATGCACTACACGGGCATGGCTGCCGTCAGTGTGCATCTGCATCCGGTCGTCGGCTCCGCCGCCGGCGGTGACCCGGCCGCCACGGTCCTCGCTCCCGTGCTGGTCGGCCCCGGCGTCTTCCTGCTTCTTGCCGCTGTCGTGGTGATGTTCGATCCGCTGCTGGTGCTGGGCGAGCCCGACCGGCTGCCCGCCGAAGGCGGCCGTGCCCGGCCCGGAGTGCCCGCGCAGCGGACGCCGGCGCCGTCGTATCCGAGGGCAGCCGCCTGGGCCGCCGACCGCAGCATGCGCCGCGGGCACCAAGGCTCCGGCAAGGACTGAGCCACGGCCGGCCGGTCCGGCCGCGGTCGTGCGCGGCCGATCACCCCCCTGGTGTCAGTGGCGGGTCGTACGGTTGTTGCATGCGGCCCGTTTCCAAGATCGAACGTACGGTGGCGCCCTTCGAGGTCGTCAGCCACTACCAGCCCAGCGGCGACCAGCCGACCGCCATCGCCGACCTGGAGCGGCGTATCCGCGCAGGTGAGAAGGATGTCGTCCTGCTCGGTGCGACCGGCACCGGCAAGTCGGCGACCACCGCCTGGATGATCGAGAAGCTCCAGCGCCCCACCCTCGTGATGGCGCCGAACAAGACCCTGGCCGCCCAGCTGGCGAACGAATTCCGCGAACTGCTGCCGAACAACGCGGTCGAGTACTTCGTCTCGTACTACGACTACTACCAGCCCGAGGCGTACGTCCCGCAGTCGGACACCTACATCGAGAAGGACTCCTCGATCAACGAGGAAGTGGAGCGCCTGCGCCACTCCGCGACGAACTCCCTGCTGACCAGGCGGGACGTCATCGTGGTCGCCTCCGTCTCGTGCATCTACGGCCTCGGCACCCCGCAGGAGTATGTGGACCGCATGGTGCAGCTCAAGGTCGGCGACGAGATCGACCGCGACCAGCTGCTGCGCCGCTTCGTCGACATCCAGTACACGCGCAACGACATGGCGTTCCAGCGCGGCACCTTCCGGGTCCGCGGCGACACCATCGAGATCTTCCCGGTCTACGAGGAGCTCGCCGTCCGTATCGAGATGTTCGGCGACGAGATCGAGGCGCTGTCCACCCTCCATCCGCTCACCGGCGAGATCCTCAGCGAGGACCGGTCGCTGTACGTCTTCCCGGCCAGCCACTATGTGGCCGGCCCCGAGCGCATGGAGAAGGCGGTCAACGGTATCGAGGCCGAGCTGGAACAACGCCTCGCCGAGCTGGACAAACAGGGCAAGCTGCTCGAGTCCCAGCGGCTGCGCATGCGTACGTCGTACGACATCGAGATGATGCGCCAGATCGGCTCCTGCTCGGGCATCGAGAACTATTCGATGCACTTCGACGACCGGGAGCCCGGCTCCCCGCCCAACACTCTCCTCGACTACTTCCCCGAGGACTTCCTGCTCGTCATCGACGAGTCGCATGTCACCGTGCCTCAGATCGGCGCGATGTACGAGGGGGACGCCTCCCGCAAGCGCACCCTGGTCGACCATGGATTCCGGCTGCCCTCGGCGCTCGACAACCGCCCGCTGAAGTGGGAGGAGTTCAAGGAGCGGATCGGCCAGACCGTCTATCTGTCCGCCACCCCCGGCACCTACGAGCTCTCCCGCGGCGACGGCTTCGTGGAGCAGATCATCCGCCCCACCGGCCTCGTCGACCCCGAGGTCGTCGTCAAGCCCACCGAGGGGCAGATCGACGACCTGGTGCACGAGATCCGCCTGCGTACGGAGAAGGACGAGAGGGTCCTGGTCACCACGCTCACCAAGAAGATGGCCGAGGACCTCACCGACTACTTCCTCGAACTGGGCATCCAGGTCCGCTACTTGCACAGCGACGTCGACACCCTGCGCCGGGTCGAGCTGCTGCGCGAGCTGCGCGCGGGCGAGTACGACGTTCTGGTCGGCATCAACCTGCTGCGTGAGGGCCTCGACCTGCCCGAGGTGTCGCTGGTGGCCATCCTCGACGCGGACAAGGAGGGCTTCCTGCGCTCCGGCACCTCGTTGATCCAGACCATCGGCCGCGCGGCGCGCAATGTCTCCGGCCAGGTCCATATGTACGCGGACAAGGTGACCGCGGCCATGGAGAAGGCGATCGAGGAGACCAACCGCCGCCGCGAGAAGCAGATCGCCTACAACACCGCCAACGGCATCGATCCCCAGCCGCTCCGCAAGAAGATCAACGACATCGTCGCCACCATCGCGCGCGAGGAGGTCGACACCGAGGAGCTGCTCGGCACCGGCTACCGCCAGGCCAAAGAGGGTAAACCGGGCAAGGCGGCCAAGGCGCCGGTCCCGGTGCTCGGCACCGGCGCGGGGGCGGCAGGCCGTAAGGGGGAGGTGCTCTCCGACCGCCCGGCGGCCGAACTGGCCGGAATCATCGAGGAGATGACCGAGCGGATGCGGGCCGCGGCCGCGGAGCTCCAGTTCGAGGTGGCGGCACGGCTGCGTGACGAGGTGAGCGAGTTGAAGAAGGAACTGCGGCAGATGAAGGAGGCGGGTCTCGCCTGAGCCCCGCACACCAGGTGTGTTGCAAGACCGACACAAAAAACGACCAACTGTGCTGCGCTGTTGGAGTGACTGCGTAGGGTGCTGGACAACCGCACATATGGGCGGCGGCAAATACTAAGAAGGGGACAGCGCGTGACGGTCAACATGACCAAGGGTCAGGCCATCAGCCTGCAGAAGAGCGACGGGGGGACCCTTACCTCGGTGCGGATGGGGCTCGGCTGGCAGGCGGCGCCTCGCCGCGGTCTGTTCGGTTCGCGCACCCGTGAGATCGATCTCGACGCGTCGGCGGTGCTGTTCGCCGACAAGCAGCCGGTGGACGTGGTCTTCTTCCGCCACCTGGTCAGCGATGACGGCTCGGTCAAGCACACGGGTGACAACCTGGTCGGCGGCGCGGGCTCGGGCGGCGACGACGAGGCGATCCTCGTCGACCTGCAGCGGGTGCCGGTCCACATCGACCAGATCGTCTTCACGGTGAACTCGTTCACCGGCCAGACGTTCCAGGAGGTGCAGAACGCCTTCTGCCGCATTGTCGACGAGAGCAACGGCCAGGAGCTGGCCCGCTACACCCTGGACGGCGGCGGCCAGTACACCGCGCAGATCATGGCGAAGGTGCACCGGGTCGGCGGCGGCTGGAAGATGACGGCTCTGGGCAACCCGGCCAACGGCCGCACGTTCCAGGACCTGATGCCGTCCATCCTGCCGCACCTGTAAGTACGGCCCGCGCGGACGGACACGCAGCTCCCGGGGGCCCAGCCGCCGGGAGCTGCACCGCGTACCACGCACCGCGAATGACGCACGGTGAGCTGCTCACCGTGCCGACGACCACAAGCGCACAGCACCGAGGAGACAGAGCGATGACGGCCGAGCTGGTCCGGGGGCAGAACCACCCCCTGCCCGACACCCGCCTGCAGATCCGGGTGTCGGCGGGCCATCCAGTGCTGGCCTGCGCCACCTGCTCCGACGCGCAGGGGGCCGTCGGCGACGGTGCGATCGCCTACCCCGGAGCCACCGCGCTGCCCGGGATCGAGGTGCCCGGGCAGGCCACCGAGGCGCCCCGGTTCAGCATCGACCTGGACGCGGTGCCCGATGCGGTGGACCAGGTCAGTGTGCTGCTCGCGCTCCCGGAGGCATCGGGCGGGCCGGCCCACTTCGGCGCCACCGCGGCCCCCTTCCTCGCCGTCGTCGGCCAGGACGACGCCGAGTTGGTCAGCTTCACCATCACCGGACTGGACAGCGAGACCGCGCTGGTCGCCGTCGAGCTGTACCGCCGCCAGGGCGCCTGGAAGATCCGCGCCGTCGGCCAGGGGTACGCGGGCGGACTCGCCGCGCTGCTCAGGGACCAGGGCATGGACGGAGCCGACCGGATCGCGGCGGCCGTCCAGGAGAAGGCCGCGTCCCGCTCGCCGCGTACGGAACCGGCCCGGCTGCGTACGAGCGGCGGCGACGCCCACGCCGCTCAGGGCACCCCCGCACCGGGACCCGACCAGTCGGCGCCGGCGGACGCCACCCTCGCTGCCGGCAGTGCCCTTCCCGACGACTTCCCGCTCGCCGGCCCTCAGCCCGCCACCGCCGGCGGCGCCACCGGGCCCCAGCAGACGCCCACCGCCGACGCCCCGCAGACGCCCAGCGGTGGCCCCATCAACTACGCGCATCCGCGCCGGCAGTCCACCGCGCCCCCGCCGCCGCCTCCGGCCGCACAGCCCGGCGAGCCGGGCCGCCCGCCCGTGCCCGTGGCCGGCGATGCCACCGGCTGGTCGATGGAGGAGCGCCTGTACAACCAGGTGTGGGGCATGTTCGAGGACTACGCCCGTGCGGTGGCCGCCTATCGCAGCGCGGTCGAATTCGCCGAGAACCGTATGGAGCAGGAGCTCGACCATGTCCTGTCCGACCCGCGAAGCCGGATCGGCGGCACGGGCGATGCGGCCCGCGAGGCGGCGCGCGCCAAGTGCGAGCAGCTCACCGACCAGGCCCGTCAGGTCCTCGACCGCGATCTCGCCCAGCTGGCGGCCGAGTCGGAGGTCGTCGAGCCGGCCCTGCCGCCCGCCTTCGCCCGCTGGGACAACCCCACCTGGCACGCCTACCGGGTCCCGATGGAGATCCCCATGGCGCTGCGCATCGGCGATCTGCATCTGCCTGAGAGCCCCGAGCTGCGCATCCCCTGTCTCGTACGGCTGCCGCTGGAGCGCGGGCTGTGGGTCGACAGCGGACGGGGCGGCTCGGAAGCCGCGCTGATGATGGACGACGCCCAGCTGCGCCGCCTCGCCGTCGACTGCGCGGTCGCGCACGCGGCCCGGCTGCTCGCCGTCTACCCGCCCGGCGAGTTCTCCGTGCATGTCATCGACCCTGCCCGCTCCGCGGCCGCGTCGCTCGCCCCGCTCGTCGCCTCCGGAGTGCTGGCGGCGCCGCCCGCCGCCGGCGCCCAGGGCGTCAGCGACGTGCTGGCGAAGCTCACCCAGCGCGTGGACCTGGTGTCGATGGCTATGCGCGGAGGCGCGGCCGACGCGCTGCCCCCCGGCTTCGACACCGGTGAGCAGCTGCTGATCGTCAATGACTTCCCGCACGGCTTCGACGATCGAGCGGTCACCCAGCTGCGCTATCTCGCCGACGAGGGCCCGGCCGTCGGCGTCCATCTGATGATGGTCGCCGACCGCGAGGACGCGAGCGCGTACGGCCCGGTGCTGGACCCGCTGTGGCGCTCCCTGCTGCGCATCACGCCGGTCCCGGACGACCACCTTGCCGACCCCTGGGTACGGCATGCCTGGACGTACGAGCCGCCGATGGTGCCGTCGGGCAGCGACGTGCTGCGCCAGGTTCTGGACCAGGTGGCCACGGCCCGCCGTTCCTGGAACCGCTGAGCCGTCCTCGGCCCCTTACCTGATCCAGTCACTGACCTGCGCATTTGAGGAGTGCTTTACCTCAACCTTTACCTTTCATTGGGCTTCCGTGTACTGTTCTTTGCGCGGAGGGGAGTACTCCCGACACGCGGCGTGCCCGTCAGTACGGACAGACAGAGAAGTCCCGGGGCGCCGGCCCGTGGTTGCGGCATCGCGTCGCCCCGGGTGGAAGAGACCTCCGGCAGCGACGACGCTGATCAATAGCCGTACGACGCCGGAGGCGCAGTGGACGTTTCATTCAACATGTGGGTGCTGACCATTCTCGGTCTGAGCGCTCTGATCGCGGTCGACTTCTTCATCGGGCGCAAGCCCCACGACGTGTCCATGAAGGAAGCGGGCATCTGGACCGTCGTCTGGATCGTGCTCGCCGCACTCTTCGGCCTGGGCCTGCTGGTGTTCGGCGAGCGCCAGGCGTCGGGCGAGTTCTTCGCGGGCTTCATCACCGAGAAGTCGCTCAGTGTCGACAACCTCTTCGTGTTCGTCCTGATCATGGCGAAGTTCGCGGTGCCGTCGCACCTGCAGCAGCGCGTGCTGCTCGTCGGTGTGCTGATCGCGCTGGTTCTGCGGGCCATCTTCATCGCGGCCGGCGCCGCGATCATCGCCAGCTTCTCCTGGGTCTTCTACATCTTCGGCGCGTTCCTGATCTACACCGCCTGGAAGCTCATCCAGGAGGCGCGCTCGGACGAGGAGGAGGACGAGTTCGAGGAGAACAGGCTCCTCAAGTCCATCGAGAAGAGGTTCGGGGTCGCCGACCGGTACCACGGCACCAAGCTCTTCATCCGGGTCAACGGCAAGCGGGTCCTGACCCCGCTGATGGTGGTCATGCTCGCCATCGGCACGACCGATGTGCTCTTCGCGCTGGACTCGATCCCCGCGATCTTCGGCCTGACCCAGGACCCGTACATCGTCTTCACCGCCAACGCCTTCGCCCTCATGGGTCTGCGGCAGCTGTACTTCCTCATCGGCGGACTGCTCAAGAAGCTCGTCCACCTCAGCTACGGCCTGTCGGTGATCCTCGGCTTCATCGGCGTGAAGCTGGTGCTGCACGCCTTGCACGAGAGCGGAGTGAACGTCCCGGAGATCTCCATCCCCTTCTCGCTGGCCTTCATCTGCGGTGTGCTGATCATCACCACGATCACCAGCCTCATCGCCTCCAAGAAGCAGTCCGAGCGCGAAGCGGCCGAGGAAGCCCGGAAGGCCGGGGTCCAGGGCCCCGGGGAGTCGGACAAGGACAGCGTCGACGCCTGACGGCCGACGAGGCACCAACACCCCCGACCGGCGGGTGCGGACGGCAGAGCCGTTCCGCACCCGCCGGTCCCGGCGTACGGGCCCGACTCTCGGGGGAGGGGGGAGGCGCGCGGCGCGGCGCCCTTCCGCATACCGTTGCGTGCGACACACGACGACGACGCACGACGGTGGACGACCGTCCCGAGCCGACCCGACCGAGGACATGACACCCCGACGCACACGCCGGCAAGAGCCCGCGCCCGCCGCCCCCCTCACCTTGCGCATCGACCGGACCGCCCAGCCGCCCCGGGCAGCGGTCCTGTTGCTGCACGGCGGCCGGGCCGACGGCCTCGAGCCGCCCTCCGGCCTCAACCTGCCCGGCGTGCGGATGCACCCCTTCGCGCGGGCCGTCGCCCGTGCCACTGCCGGGCACGACATCGTGCTCGGCCGCGTCCGCTACGGCCACCGGGGCTGGAACGGCACGCGGGCCGACGCCGGACGTGACGCCCTCAGCGCCCTGGACGAACTCGCCCTGCTGACCGGCCCCGTGCCCACGCTGCTGGTCGGCCACTCGATGGGCGGGCGCGCCGCCCTGCACGCCGGCGGACATCCGCTGGTGACCGGCGTCGTCGGCCTTGCCCCCTGGTGCCCCGAGGGTGAACCGGTGGACCACCTCGCGGGCCGCCGCGTCGTACTGCTGCACGGTGACCGGGACCGTGTGACCGACCCGCAGGAGACCTGGGCGTTCACGACCAGGGCCCGCGCCGCGGGGGCCGAGGTGTGCGCGCTGCGCATGGCCGGCGGCGATCACGCCATGCTGCGCCGCGCCGGCGAATGGCACTCGCTCACCACCCGCGTGGTGACGGGTCTGCTGGGGCTGGGGCCGCTCCCGCCGGTGATCGCGAGGAGCTTCGAGGGTGCGGGCGCCGCCGAGCCGACCGACGCCGCGGACGCGACGGACGCCGCGGGCGGCTAGGCCCTGTCCGGGCGATCTTGTCGGGCCTGTGGCGACAGCTACGGCACCTTGCTGTGTTGTCGGAGTCGCCCAAGTACGCCCAGTACGAGGGCGACCTCCGCCGTGCGATGTCTCTCCCCCGGCCCTGGCGGGCCGGGGGAGACCCCACGCATCTGACGCCGCAGGCTTATCCTCGAAGGTCGCCCGGACAGGGCCTCGGGCGTCCGGCGCGTGCCGTCCGTCTACCAGCCGCGCTCGCGCCACGTGGGCAGCTGCGGCCTCTCGTTGCCGAGACTGGTGTCCTTTCCGTGGCCCGGGTAGACCCAGGTCTCGTCCGGGAGTGCGTCGAAGAGCTTCTTCTCGACCCCGTCGATGAGGCTCGCGAAGGCCTCCGGGTCCTTGCGGGTGTTGCCGACCCCACCGGGGAACAGGCAGTCGCCCGTGAAGACGTGCGGATGGCCGTGCGGGTCGTCGTAGACGAGCGCGATCGAGCCCGGGGTGTGGCCGATCAGATGACGGGCGACCAGCTCGACCCTGCCCACACGGATCGTGTCGCCGTCCTCGACGAGCACATCGGTCGGGACGGGGATGCCGTCGGCGTCGTACCGCCCGGCGTAGGTGCGCGCGCCGGTCTCGCGGACCACCTCGGCCAGCGCCTGCCAGTGGTCGGCGTGCTGGTGCGTGGTGACCACGGACGCGATGGAGTCGTCGCCGATGAACCCCAGCAACGTCTCCGGCTCGGCCGCCGCGTCGATCAGCAGCTGCTCGCCGGTGGCCCGGCAGCGCAGCAGATATGCGTTGTTGTCCATCGGTCCGACCGCGATCTTCGAGATCATCAGGTCCGTCAGTTCGTGTACGTCCGCAGGGCCGCCGACCTTCACCACTCCGCTGTACGTCATGGGCTCAGCCTATAGCGGGGGCAGTGCGGGCAGCAGGCCTCCGGAGACCTCCAGCGCCGCGCCGTCCCGCCGGCCCGCGAGCCAGCCCAGCACGTCCGCCGCCGGGCCCGAGACGGTGACCGGGGTGCCGCCCGTGCCGCCGGTGTGCCACTCGCCGCCGTCGGTCAGGATGCGGGTCGGAGGGACGTCCGCGTGCCCGCTGAAACGCTGCGCGAGGAAGTCGGTCTCCCGCTCCGTGAACTCCTTCGGCAGGTCCTCGAGCTCGTAGCCGATGTCCAGGTCGACATGGTGCAGCTCGACCTCGACGAGACGCCGGAACGGCAACCGGGAGGCGTTGTCGGTCACACCGTTGCGGAGCTCGACCGTCCGTGACCAGTCGGCGTCCCGCTCTCCGGCGGCCTGGATGCGGTCGGCGGTCGCGCGGAGGTCGGCGAGCTGCTCGGTGAGGGGGCGAGGGGCGTCGCGCTCGATATCGGCCTCGCGCGCCGCAGCGCTCTCGTACATGGGGCGGCCCTCGAGAACATTGACGAGGGCGTCGGCGTTACGGGCCAGGTGGGCCAGGACATGGCCGCGGGTCCAGCCCGGCAGCCGTGACGGTCCGCTCGTGGCGGCGTTGTCCAGAGCGGTGGCTGCGGTGAGCAGTCGCTCGGTGGCTTCGCGTACAGCGTCCAGGTCGCGCTTGGGATCGATCATGGTGCAGACGATAGACCCGCCACTCGATCGGGTGAAGGTGGCCGAGCGCGTCCGCTAATCGAATGTGCGTGCTATACGCTCGGTGGAGGCATCCTTGAAAGTCAGGCATCCATCACCTGGCGGCCCCCATAGCCTGTAACAGTCTGGGACGGGGGCTGTGCCCCCGCTTCTCTCAAGAAAGGTGCGGACCGGCGTGGCCGACCGTCTCATCGTTCGTGGCGCTCGCGAGCACAATCTCAAGAACGTCTCGCTCGACCTCCCCCGCGACTCGCTCATCGTGTTCACGGGTCTGTCGGGGTCGGGCAAGTCCTCGCTCGCCTTCGACACGATCTTCGCCGAGGGCCAGCGCCGGTATGTCGAATCCCTGTCGTCCTACGCCCGCCAGTTCCTGGGCCAGATGGACAAGCCGGACGTCGACTTCATCGAGGGACTCTCCCCGGCCGTCTCCATCGACCAGAAGTCGACCTCGCGCAATCCGCGCTCGACGGTCGGCACGATCACCGAGGTCTACGACTACCTCCGCCTGCTGTTCGCCCGTATCGGCAAGCCGCACTGCCCCGAGTGCCGCCGGCCCATCTCGCGCCAGTCGCCGCAGGCCATCGTCGACAGGGTGCTCGAGCTGCCCGAGGGCAGCCGCTTCCAGGTCCTGTCGCCGCTCGTGCGCGAGCGCAAGGGCGAGTTCGTCGATCTCTTCGCCGATCTGCAGACCAAGGGCTACAGCCGGGCGCGGGTCGACGGAAAGACCATCCAGCTGGCCGAGCCGCCGCAGCTGAAGAAGCAGGAGAAGCACACCATCGAGGTGGTCGTCGACCGCCTCACCGTCAAGGACAGCGCCAAGCGCCGGCTGACCGACTCGGTCGAGACCGCGCTCGGGCTCTCCGGCGGCATGGTCGTGCTCGACTTCGTCGATCTCCCCGAGGACGACCCCGAGCGCGAGCGGATGTACTCGGAGCATCTGTACTGCCCGTACGACGACCTGTCCTTCGAGGAGCTCGAGCCCCGATCCTTCTCGTTCAACTCGCCCTTCGGCGCCTGCCCCGACTGCACCGGCATCGGGACGCGCATGGAGGTCGACCCCGAGCTGATCGTCCCGGACGAGGAGAGGTCCCTCGACGAGGGTGCGATCCACCCCTGGTCGCACGGCCACACCAAGGAGTACTTCGGACGCCTGATCGGCGGGCTCGCACAGGCGCTGGGCTTCAGCACCGACATGCCGTGGGCAGGGCTGCCCCAGCGTGCCAAGAAGGCACTGCTCCACGGCCACAAGACCCAGGTCGAGGTCCGCTACCGCAATCGGTACGGGCGGGAGCGGGCGTACACCACCCCGGCCTTCGAAGGGGCCGTCCAGTTCGTCAAGCGGCGGCACTCCGAGGCCGAGAGCGACTCCAGCAGGGAGCGCTTCGAGGGCTATATGCGCGAGGTGCCGTGCCCGACCTGTGAGGGCACCAGGCTGAAGCCGATCGTGCTCGCGGTCACCGTGATGGAGAAGTCCATCGCCGACGTCTCCGCGATGTCGATCAGCGAGTGCGCGGAGTTCCTGGGCCGGCTCAAGCTCAACGCCCGCGACAAGAAGATCGCCGAGCGTGTGCTCAAGGAGGTCAACGAGCGGCTGCGGTTCCTGGTCGACGTCGGCCTGGACTACCTCTCGCTGAACCGCGCGGCCGGCACGCTCTCCGGCGGTGAGGCGCAGCGCATCCGGCTCGCCACCCAGATCGGCTCCGGCCTCGTCGGGGTGCTGTATGTGCTGGACGAGCCGTCGATCGGCCTGCACCAGCGCGACAACCACCGTCTGATCGAGACGCTGGTCCGGCTGCGCGACATGGGCAACACCCTCATCGTCGTGGAGCACGACGAGGACACCATCAAGGTCGCCGACTGGGTCGTCGACATCGGCCCCGGCGCGGGTGAGCACGGCGGCAAGGTCGTCCACTCCGGCCCCTTGAAGGAGCTGCTGACCAACAAGGAGTCGATGACCGGGCAGTATCTGTCCCGCAAGAAGGCGATCGCGACGCCGGACATCCGACGGCCCATGGATCCGACGCGGCAGCTCACCGTCCACGGCGCCCGGGAGAACAACCTGCGGGACATCGACGTCTCCTTCCCGCTCGGTGTGCTCACCGCGGTCACCGGTGTCTCGGGCTCCGGAAAGTCGACGCTGGTCAACGACATCCTCTACACGCATCTCGCGCGCGAGCTGAACGGCGCGAAGTCGGTACCCGGCCGGCACACCCGGGTCGACGGCGACGACCTCGTCGACAAGGTGGTCCACGTCGACCAGTCGCCCATCGGCCGCACGCCCCGGTCCAACCCGGCGACGTACACCGGTGTCTTCGACCATGTCCGCAAGCTGTTCGCGGAGACGATGGAGGCCAAGGTCCGCGGCTATCTCCCCGGCCGGTTCTCCTTCAATGTGAAGGGCGGCCGCTGCGAGAACTGCTCCGGCGACGGCACCATCAAGATCGAGATGAACTTCCTGCCGGACGTGTACGTCCCCTGCGAGGTCTGCCACGGGGCGCGCTACAACCGGGAGACCCTTGAGGTCCACTACAAGGGCAAGTCCATCGCCGAGGTGCTGGACATGCCGATCGAGGAGGCCCTGCACTTCTTCGAGGCCGTGCCGACGATCTCCCGCCATCTGCGGACGCTCAACGAGGTGGGCCTCGGCTATGTCCGGCTCGGCCAGTCCGCGCCGACGCTCTCGGGCGGTGAGGCGCAGCGGGTGAAGCTCGCGTCGGAGCTCCAGAAGCGTTCCACGGGCCGCACGGTCTACGTCCTGGACGAGCCGACCACCGGACTGCACTTCGAGGACATCAGCAAGCTGATCAAGGTGCTGTCCAACCTGGTCGACAAGGGCAACACGGTCATCGTGATCGAGCACAACCTGGACGTCATCAAGACGGCGGACTGGGTCGTCGACATGGGCCCCGAGGGCGGCAGCGGCGGCGGCCTGGTCATCGCCGAAGGCACCCCGGAGCAGGTCGCCTCGGTCCCGGCCAGCCACACCGGAAAGTTCCTGCGGGACATCCTGGACGCGGACCGGATCAGCGATGCGGTCGCGGTGCCGGCGGCGCGCAGGGCGAAGAAGGCGGCGGCCAAGAAGCCGGTGTCGGCGAACGCGACGGCGTCGAAGAAGACGGTGACGTCCCGCGCGACGACTGCTCGCGCGGCCAAGGCGCGCAAGGCCTGACCGGGTGCATCGAGGGCCGGACGCCGCCTGTGGTGTCCGGCCCTTGGCGTCTCGCGGGTGCGAGGCGATTCAGGGCGGGGTGGGCACGGCTGCGGGCGGCGACTTGCGTAGCCCGCGGCGGTACGGGGCCTAACGCTCCAGCTCCGCCGCGTACGGCGGTTCCGCGCCCGTGCGGGTGCACGTCACGGCAGCGGCGCGGGCAGCGAGGGTCAGCACCTCGGTCCAGGCAGCCGCGTCGAGTGACGACAACCCCTCCGGGGACAGGGCGTCCCGCTCCGCGAGCCCGTGCAGAAGCGCCGCGTTCACGGTGTCCCCCGCGCCGATCGTGTCCGCGACCGTCACCGGGGCGGCCGGGACCGAGACCTCGAGACCTGACCGGGTGCGTACCGTCAGCCCGGACCCGCCCCGGGTCAGGACCACCGCGGCCGGGCCCTCGGGGACACCGCCCAGCCAGGTCGCGTCGTCCTCGGACAGCTTGAGCAGCGACACGTACGGCAGCCAGCCCGCGCATCGCGCCCGATAGGCGTCCGCGTCGGGGATCAGGCCCGCCCTGATGTTCGGGTCGAGCAGGGTGAAGACCCCGCGTCCCGCCTCCCGCCGCAGCAGCGCCTCGTACGCGCTCGCGCCCGGCTCCAGCATCAGGGAACATGTGCCGAGCGCCAGTGCCCGTACCGTCTCCGGCAGCGCGTGCGGCAGCTCGAAAAGGCGGTCCGCGCTGCCCTCCGTGTAGAAGCCGTATCCGGCCGAGCCGTCCGAGCCGATCGCCGCCACCGCGAGCGTCGTCGGCTCGGGGCCGCGCTGGACGAGCGATGTGTCGACGCCGGCCCTGCGCAGCCCCGCCAGCAGCGCCTCCCCGAAGCCGTCCGTCGAGACGCGCGAACAGAACGCGACGTGCTCTCCGAGCCTGCCCAGCGCGATCGCGGTGTTGTACGGGCCCCCGCCCGGGCGTGGCAGCAGCAACGGCAGCGGTGTGCCGTTCTCCTGAGGGACCAGGTCGATGAGGGATTCTCCGGCGACGACGAACACGGCCCGAACGTAACCCATGGCTTCATGGGCCGTGACCCATGGCCCCCCGGCAGCCGACCGGCAGCCCGCCCGCAGCCCCTTCGATCTCCGCCGGTATCGTCGGGTCTGTCACTGGCAACGAGCCCTGACAGCACGCCCCTGATTTGTGGAGTTCCCATGTCCGGCCAGCCCTCCCCCCACCTTCGGCAGTCGGTACCCCCGGCCCGCCGGACCGTGCTGAAAGGCGCCGCGCTCGCCGGGGCCGCCGGACTGGGCGCGGCAGCCTGCTCCACCGAATCCAAGCTCGGCCATGCCCGGATCCCCACCCCCACCGCGCCCGTGGACCTCGGCGCGGCCGACGCCGTTCCGGTCGGCGGGGCGAGGCTCTACCGCGAGCAGCGCCTGGTCGTGAGCTGTCCGGCCGAGGGCCGGTACCGGGCCTTCAGCGCCCAGTGCACCCACGCCGGCTGCGTGCTCGACAAGATCGAGAACAACGAGGGCAACTGCCCCTGCCACGGCAGCCGCTTCGACGTGACGAGCGGCAAGGCCGTGGTGGGCCCGGCGACCGTGCCGCTGCCCGAGGTGCCGATCAAGGTCGAGGGCGGCAGGCTCGTCGCCGGTCCGGACGCCTGAGAAGGACCGCAGGCCCCATGGCTCAGTCCCAGTCCCAGTCGATCCCGAGAATCCCAGGCCGCACCCCCTGCTCGACCAGATGCACCGTGCGGTGCCGACGGCTCAGCGTCAGATCCGTACGGGCTCCGCGCGGCGCCCCCGTGGTCGCCTGCGCGAAGCGGCGGCAGCGCACCGGGAGTGCTTCCTCCGCGAAGTGCACCTGGAGCACGTACTGCCCGCCCGCGAAACTGAACCCGCGCACGTACTCGGTGCTCGGACCGCCGGTCCCGTCCTCGAAGCCGTAGCCGAAGAAGTAGGTCTCGCCCGCACGCAGCCGGGCGTCGAACAGCAGCTCCGCGATCACCACCCCGCTCTCCTGGTGCCACCGCACCCGGCCCGCGCGGCAGTTCTCCAGCCCCTCCACCGCCACCCGCGCCGGATCGCACCCCGGGTCGCCGTGGTGGATGGCCAGGTAGCGGTCGACGCCGTCCCGATGGGCGCGAACCACGTGCTGCGACTGCCGCCCCACCAGTTCACGCTCCCGTCCTATGCGCACCCGCTCCTGGTGTCCGACCGTGTGCAGCCCGCCGTCCGTCGGCGACCGGAGATCCGCGAGCAGCTGTTCCACCACGCCGGAGGGCTCGACCAGCGAGCGGTACGAGCGGGCGGCCGGCCGTTCCAGATCCGCAGGGGAGCGTCCGTCGCCGTCGCCCTCGCCGAGCAGACGGAGCAGCGAGTTCCCCGGCAGCTCCAGTACGTCCTCCAGCGCCCGCACCGCCCGCAGCGACTCGGGCCGTTGCGGCCGGCGCGCGCCCTGCTGCCAGTAACTGAGACTGGTCACGCCGACCTTGATGCCACGATGCGCGAGATGGTGCTGGACCCGCTGGAGCGGCAGCCCGCGCACCGCGAGGGCGGCACGCAGCGCCAGATGGAACGGGCCGGTGTCCAGCACCTGTGCCAGATCGGCTTCGGTGTGGCCCATGGCTTCCCTCCGGGGACTCATCGCGTCGGTGCACGTTCACGAGCAGGGCTGACCGCTGTGGATGGGCGGCAGCGGCCCTCCAGGTGGGGCGGGACGGAGGTGTTCACATCCGGACCACACCGTTCACAGGGCCGCGTCACCCCGCATTGAAGCGTGTTGGCCTGCCTCCGACAAGGATTGATACTCAACCGCGGCATCGGGCCACCGGCCGCACCGTCCTGTCCCGGGCCCCCGGACATGACCACGCTGTCACCGCCCGACAGTAGGGTGGTCGGCATGGCAGACCCCTCCAGCTACCGTCCCAAGCCGGGAGAGATCCCCGACTCTCCGGGGGTCTACAGATTCCGTGACGAGCACCGCCGGGTGATCTACGTCGGCAAGGCGAAGAGCCTGCGCCAGCGCCTCGCCAGCTACTTCCAGGACCTGGCGAATCTGCACCCGCGCACCCGCACCATGGTCACCACCGCAGCCTCGGTCGAGTGGACCGTCGTCGCCACCGAGGTGGAGGCGCTTCAGCTGGAGTACTCCTGGATCAAGGAGTACGACCCCCGGTTCAACGTCAAGTACCGCGACGACAAGAGCTATCCGTATCTCGCGGTGACGCTCAACGAGGATTTCCCCAGGGTCCAGGTCATGCGCGGCGCCAAGCGCAAGGGCGTGCGGTACTTCGGCCCGTACGGACAAGCGTGGGCGATCCGCGAGACGGTCGACCTGATGCTCCGTGTCTTCCCGGTGCGTACCTGCTCCGCGGGGGTGTTCAGGAACCACGTGCAACGAGGCCGCCCCTGCCTGCTGGGCTACATCGGCAAGTGCTCGGCGCCCTGCGTGGGCCGGGTGACCCCCGAGGAGCACCGCGAACTGGCGGAGGAGTTCTGCGACTTCATGGCCGGGCGCACCGGCACGTACATCCGCAGGCTCGAGAAGCAGATGATGGCCGCGGCCGAGGAGATGGAGTACGAGAAGGCGGCCCGGCTGCGCGACGACATCGAGGCACTCAGGCGCGCGCTGGAGAAGAACGCGGTGGTCCTCGCGGACGCCACCGACGCCGACCTGATGGCCCTCGCCGAGGACGAGCTGGAGGCTGCCGTGCAGATCTTCCACGTCCGCGGCGGACGGGTGCGCGGCCAGCGCGGCTGGGTGACCGACAAGGTCGAGAACGTCGACACGGCCGGTCTGGTCGAGCACGCCCTGCAACAGCTGTACGGGGAGGAGAGGGGCGACGCGGTCCCCAAGGAGGTCCTCGTCCCGGCACTGCCCGAGGAGACGGACGCGGTGACGCAGTGGCTGAGCGGCCGCCGCGGGTCCCAGGTGTCACTGCGCATACCGCAGCGCGGCGACAAGAAGGACCTGATGGAGACGGTCCAGCGCAACGCCCAGCAGGCGCTCGCGCTGCACAAGACCAGGCGCGCCAGCGACCTGACCACCCGCTCCCGCGCCCTGGAGGAGATCGCCGAGGCGCTCGGCCTGGACTCCGCCCCGCTGCGGATCGAGTGCTTCGACATCTCGCACCTCCAGGGCGAGGACGTCGTGGCGTCCATGGTGGTGTTCGAGGACGGCCTGGCCCGCAAGAGCGAGTACCGCCGCTTCCAGATCAAGGGCCGCGCCGGGGACACACAGCTCTGGCACGGGGAGGGCCAGGACGATGTCCGGTCCATGCACGAGGTGGTCACCCGCCGCTTCAAGCGGTATCTGGCCGAGAAGGACCGGACCGGGGAGTGGATCGGCGGCGATGATCCCGACGACGCTTCCGACGACGGGAAGCCGAGGAAGTTCGCCTACCCGCCCCAGCTCGTCGTGGTCGACGGAGGGCAGCCGCAGGTCGCGGCGGCCCAGCGCGCTCTGGACGAGCTCGGCATCGACGATGTCGCCGTCTGCGGTCTGGCCAAGCGCCTCGAAGAGGTCTGGCTGCCGCACGACGACGACCCCGTCGTGCTGCCCCGCTCCAGCGAGGGGCTGTACC
Organism: Streptomyces sp. NPDC006208; assembly: GCF_040613775.1. Taxonomy (NCBI): domain Bacteria; kingdom Bacillati; phylum Actinomycetota; class Actinomycetes; order Kitasatosporales; family Streptomycetaceae; genus Streptomyces; species Streptomyces sp. NPDC006208. The sequence goes on from NZ_JBEXSW010000034.1 coordinate 90,715, forward strand.
TCCTCCAGCGGGTACGTGACACAGCTCACGATTTCGCCATCCGCTATCAGCGCTCGAAGCGGACCAAGCGCATCAGGACCGGTCCGCTGGACGCGGTCCCCGGGCTGGGAGAGACCCGCAAACAGGCTCTGATCAAGCATTTCGGCTCGGTGAAGCGGCTGCGGCAGGCGACAATCGAGCAGATCTGTGAGGTTCCCGGCATGGGCCGCAAGACGGCGGAGTCCGTGGTCGTCGCCCTGGCCCAGGCGGTTCCGGCCGCCCCTGCCGTGAATACGGCGACTGGAGAGATCATTGAAGAGAACGACGGGGGATAGCGCGACATGACCGAGCACGATGGAGACGGAGCAGCAGACGTGAGTACGGGCAACGGAACCGAGCCCGGCGATGCTGCCGCGGACGCGGCCATCCCCGAGCTGGTGATCATCTCCGGAATGTCGGGCGCCGGGCGCAGTACGGCGGCGAAGTGTCTGGAGGACCTCGGCTGGTTCGTCGTGGACAACCTGCCCCCTGCGCTGATCCCCACGATGGTGGAGCTCGGCGCCCGCTCGCAGGGCAATGTCGCGCGGATCGCGGTGGTCGTCGACGTACGCGGCCGCCGGTTCTTCGACAATCTCCGCGAGTCCCTGGCCGACCTGGACGCCAAGCAGGTCACCCGCCGGATCGTCTTCCTCGAGTCATCCGACGACGCCCTGGTGCGCCGCTTCGAGTCGGTCCGCCGTCCGCACCCCCTGCAGGGCGACGGCCGGATCGTCGACGGTATCGCCGCCGAGCGCGACCTGCTGCGCGAGCTGCGCGGTGACGCCGATCTGGTGATCGACACCTCCAGCCTGAACGTGCACGAGCTGCGCGCCAAGATGGACGCCCAGTTCGCGGGCGACGAGGAGCCCGAGCTGCGGGCGACCGTGATGTCGTTCGGGTTCAAGTACGGACTGCCCGTCGACGCCGACCTGGTCGTCGACATGCGCTTCCTGCCGAACCCGCACTGGGTCCCGGAACTGCGTCCCTTCACCGGCCTCAACGAAGAGGTCTCGAACTACGTCTTCAACCAGCCCGGCGCCAAGGAGTTCCTGGACAGCTACACCGAGCTGCTCCAGCTGATCGCCGCGGGCTACCGCCGTGAGGGCAAGCGGTACGTCACCATCGCGGTGGGCTGCACCGGCGGCAAGCACCGCTCCGTCGCCACGTCCGAGAAGCTCGCGGCCAGGCTGTCCGCCGCCGGGGTCGAGACCGTCGTCGTGCACCGTGACATGGGGCGCGAGTGACCGGACGCAACCTCCGTCTGCGGCGGCTGCGCAGGACCACGCGCACGCTGTCGGCACGGAAGCGCGGCGCCCAGCCCAAGGTCGTCGCCCTCGGCGGCGGAATGGGCCTGTCGGCGTCGCTGGCGGCCCTGCGCCGCATCACGGGAGATCTCACCGCGGTCGTCACCGTCGCCGACGACGGCGGCTCCAGCGGGCGTCTGCGCAGGGAGCTCGGCGTACTGCCGCCCGGTGACCTGCGCAAGGCGCTCGCCGCGCTGTGCGGCGACGACGAGTGGGGCCAGACCTGGGCCCGGGTCATCCAGTACCGCTTCCAGTCCAAGGGCGAGCTGCACGAGCATGCGGTCGGCAATCTGCTGATCGTGGCCCTGTGGGAGCAGTTCGGCGACCATGTCCAGGCCCTCGATCTGGTCGGCAAGCTGCTGGGCGCGCACGGGCGGGTGCTGCCGATGTCGGCCGTACCGCTGGACCTCGAGGCGCTGGTACGGGGGCACGACCCGGCGCGCCCGGACGCTGTGGAGACGGTCCGGGGCCAGGCCACCGTCGCGCTCACCCCGGGCGAGGTGCAGTCCGTGCATCTCGTCCCGCACGACCCGCCGGCCGTACCGGAGGCCGTCGAGGCGGTGCTGGACGCCGACTGGGTGGTTCTCGGCCCCGGCTCCTGGTTCTCCTCGGTGATCCCGCATCTGCTGGTTCCCGAACTGCTGGACGCCCTGGTGGAGACCAAGGCGCGCCGGGTCCTCTCCCTCAACCTGGCGCCACAGCCCGGGGAAACCGAAGGGTTCTCCCCGCAGCGTCATTTGGAGGTTTTGGGACGACACGCGCCTAAACTCGCCCTGGACGTGGTGCTGGCCGACGAGGCCGCAGTGCGCGACCGCGCCTCCCTCGCCGAGGCCGCCAGTCGGCTGGGGGCCGCGGTCGAGCTGGCTCCGGTGGCCTCGCCCGACAGCGTTTCGAGGCACGACCCGGAGCTGTTGGCCGCCGCGTACGACCGTATTTTTCGGATGCATGGAAGGATCGGCCCATGGCGATGACGGCAGCGGTGAAGGACGAAATCTCCCGGCTTCCCGTCACCCGGACCTGCTGCAGAAAGGCGGAGGTCTCGGCGATCCTGCGATTCGCGGGCGGGCTGCACCTGGTGAGCGGCCGCATCGTGATCGAGGCGGAGCTGGACACCGGGATTGCGGCGCGCCGGCTCAAGCGCGACATCCTGGAGATCTTCGGGCACAGTTCCGAGCTGATGGTGATGGCCCCTGGCGGGCTGCGCCGGGGCTCGCGCTTCGTGGTGCGGGTGGTGGCGGGCGGCGATCAGCTGGCCCGCCAGACCGGCCTGGTGGACGGTCGCGGCCGCCCCATCCGCGGGTTGCCCCCGCAGGTGGTCTCGGGGGCCACCTGTGATGCGGAGGCCGCCTGGCGGGGCGCCTTCCTGGCCCATGGTTCGCTCACCGAGCCGGGCCGCTCCTCCTCGCTGGAGGTCACCTGCCCCGGCCCCGAGGCCGCCCTGGCGCTGGTCGGTGCCGCCCGCCGGCTGTCCATCGCCGCCAAGGCGCGCGAGGTACGGGGCGTGGACCGGGTGGTCGTACGCGACGGGGACGCGATCGGTGCGCTGCTGACCCGGCTCGGCGCCCATGAGTCGGTGCTGGCGTGGGAGGAGCGGCGGATGCGGCGCGAGGTGCGCGCCACCGCCAACCGCCTCGCCAACTTCGACGACGCGAATCTGCGCCGTTCCGCCCGGGCCGCGGTTGCCGCGGGCGCTCGGGTGCAGCGAGCGCTGGAGATCCTCGGCGAGGAGGTGCCCGAGCACCTCGCCGCCGCGGGCCGGCTGCGCATGGAGCACAAGCAGGCCTCCCTCGAGGAGCTGGGGGCGCTTGCCGATCCGCCGCTGACCAAGGACGCGGTCGCGGGCCGTATCCGCCGGCTGCTGGCGATGGCCGACAAGCGGGCCCAGGACCTCGGGATTCCGGGAACGGAGTCCAATCTGACGGAGGAGATGGCGGACGGTCTCGTCGGCTGACTCCTACGGCATGCAGCTCAACAGCTTTGCTGCCGACGCCTGTTGAGGCGTCGGCAGCATTGTTTTCCCCGCCCGATGCACTATTGACATGATCATGGACAGTCATGAGCCTGGCGCATGTTCACTTTCGTGGCAGACAACAGCAAGGGGGGCTTATGAGACGCAGGGCGAGATCGATCCTCGCTGCGGCTTCACTGCTGGTTGCCGGACTTTCGGCTGCGCCGATCGCGCAGGCCGACCCCGGTGACGGCAGCGGTGAGGAACTCTCCGTATGGCATGCGAAAGTCACCAGGGCACAGGTGCCGCTGATCCTCGCGGCCGGTGCCGACGCACATGAGCTGACCGAGCAGGTGCCGGCCAAGGGCACCGCGACGATCGAGCTCTATCTGACGGAACGCCAGGCCGGTGAACTGCGCGAGCAGGGCATCGGCGTCACCGAGCACACGGTCCCGAAGGCGGCCGAACGGCGCGTCGCCGCGGCCGGTGACGGCGTCTTCCGCCCGTACAGCGGCGAGGACGGTCTCAAGAGCGAGATCCTCCAGGCCGCCAAGGCCAACCCGGACATCACCAAGGCCGTCAGCATCGGCAAGTCGGTGAAGGGCCAGGACATCCTCGCCCTGAAGGTCTCCAAGGGTGCCAAGAAGCACAAGGACGGCTCCAGGCCGGCCACGCTGTACATGTCCAACCAGCACGCCCGTGAGTGGATCACCCCGGAGATGACCCGGCGGCTGATGCACCACTACCTCACCCAGTACGGCAAGGATCCGCAGGTCACCAGGATCGTGGACGCCTCCGAGGTGTGGTTCGTGCTCTCCGCCAACCCCGACGGCTACGACTACACGTTCAAGGGCACCGCCGAGCGGCAGTGGCGCAAGAACATGCGCGACAACGACGGCGACGGCGTCATCGCCCCCGGCGACGGGGTCGACCTCAACCGCAACTTCGCCTACAAGTGGGGCTACGACAACGAGGGTTCGTCCCCGGATCCGTTCGACGAGACCTATCGCGGCACCGGGCCGGCGTCCGAGCCCGAGACCAAGGCGATCGACGCGTTCCAGAAGCGCATCGGCTTCGAATACGGCATCAACTACCACTCCGCGGCCGAGCTGCTCCTGTACGGCGTCGGCTGGCAGGTCGCCACCCCGACCCCCGACGACGTGCTGTACGAGTCGCTGGCGGGCACCCCGGAGAACTCCGCGATCCCGGGCTACCATCCCCAGGTCTCCTCCGAGCTCTACACCACCAACGGCGAGGCCGACGGCCACGCGGCCAACGTCAACGGCATGATGATGTACACCCCGGAGATGTCGACGTGTGCCACCGCGTCTCGGATCGACCCCGACGACGCCTGGAACGCTGCCGACTGCGCCTCCGTCTTCACCTTCCCCGACGACGAGAAGCTGATCCAGCAGGAGTTCGCCAAGAACATCCCGTTCGCGCTGTCCGTCGCCGAGACCTCCCTCCACCCCGACCGGCCCTCCTCCTCGCTCGGCCTGGAGGCGGCGGACTTCACCCCGCAGCCGTTCACCACTTCCTACGCCCGCGGCGGCGACCAGGAAGTGTCCGTCATCGTGCGCAAGTCGGTACGCGACAAGGAGCTCAAGTACCGCGTCAACGGCGGCCGGGTCCATGACCAGACGCTGCGGCGCTGGAAGGGCGGCGAGACATACGGCGGCGACGACAACATCCGCTTCGACGAGTACCGCGCCAAGGTCCAGGACGGCGATGTCGGCGACACCGTCGAGGTCTGGTTCACCGGTGAGACCGGGGCCGGAAAGTCCACGTCCAGCGAGCACTTCACCTACCGGATCGCCGAACGTCCGCGCGGCGACACGCTGGTGATCGCCGAGGAGGGCGGTACCGCCCCGGCCCAGCACGCCGCGGCGTACACGAAGGCCCTCGCCGACAACAACCGGCGCAGCGCCATCTGGGACGTCGCCACCCAGGGCACCCCCGATCCGCTCGGCGTGCTCAGCCACTTCCGGACCGTCGTCTGGTACACCGGCGCGGCGGCGCCGTCCTGGGCCACCACCCAGGCCGTGCGTGACTATCTCAACGAGGGCGGCAAGCTGGTCACCGCGGGTGAGCGGGCGGGCGGCAACGCCAACCTCGGCGGCGCGCTCAGCGACGACTTCGCCCAGTACTACCTCGGCGCATCGGGCCGTGCCTCGCTCGCCGGGGTCACGGGATTCCGCGGCACCGGACGTCTCGGCGGTGGCTTCGGCGCACTGGCCGGCGCGCCCGGCAACCCGCTGGACGCCGCGGGCGCATACACGATCACCTCGGACACCCTGCCGGCCGGCGAGTTCCCGCAGTTCCGCAGCGCGGCAGCGGGCGAGTACCCCGGCGTGCGCATGCCCTTCTCGCCGTACGCGGGTGACTGGTACGCGGCAGCCACCCACCGCAACGGCTCCTGGATGCGCCTGTCGCGCACGATCGATCTCGGTGGCACGGCCGCGGCCGACAAGCCCGCGCTGAACATGGCGCTGAGCTTCAACACCGAGCCCGGCTACGACAATGCCGTCCTCGAGGTCCACACGGTCGGCCAGGACGACTGGACGACCCTGCCGGACACCGGCGGCGGCACCCGAACCACCGTGCCGACCCAGTGCGGCGAAGGCTTCTACGTCAACCAGCATCCGTTCCTGAGGCACTACCTCACCGTCGGTGCGGGTGGCTGTACGGCGAGCGGCACGAGTGGCAGCTGGAACTCCTTCACCGGAGCCTCCGACGGCTGGCGGGCCACGTCGTTCGATCTCAGCGCCTACGCGGGCAAGCAGATCGAGGTCTCCCTGTCGTACATCACCGACCCCGGCGACGGCGGCCGCGGCGTCTTCGTCGACGAGACCAAGCTGGTGACCGGCGGCGGCGAGCAGGGCGCCGACGGCTTCGAGACCTCGCTCGGGCCCTGGACGGCGGCGGGACCTCCGCAGGGCAGCCCGGCCCCGCGCGGGAACTGGGAGCGCAGCCAGGACCTGTATCCCTCCGCGGCGGCGGTCGCCACGAGGGACAGCGTCCTGCTCGGTTTCGGCCTGGAGCATGTGCCGGCCGCTGCCGAGCGCCGGCGGATCATCGCCGCAGCGCTGACTGCGCTTCGGCGCTGACCAGCGCACTGCACCCGGTCCGGCGGACCCGGGCCGGGTGCAGTGCTCCGGCGGCTCGTGTCCCTACTGACGGGTACGAGCCACCAGGCAATACACGCACCCTCTCGATGTCACTCGGGGCCCTCGTGGGGGGTAGGGTCATAGGCGGTCGGGGACATCCCATACAGCTCGCCGGCGTCGAAAACCGGCGTACCAACGAGGAGATCGGTTTCGTGACGATCCGCGTAGGCATCAACGGCTTTGGCCGCATCGGTCGTAACTACTTCCGCGCGCTGCTGGAGCAGGGTGCAGACATCGAGATCGTGGCTGTCAACGACCTGGGTGACACTGCGACCACGGCCCACCTGCTGAAGTACGACACCATCCTCGGCCGCCTCAAGGCCGAGGTGACCCACACCGCCGACACGATCACCGTCGACGGTCACACCATCAAGGTGCTCTCCGAGCGCAACCCGGCCGACATCCCGTGGGGTGAGCTGGGCGTCGACATCGTCATCGAGTCGACCGGCATCTTCACCAAGAAGGCGGACGCCGCGAAGCACATCGCCGGTGGCGCGAAGAAGGTCCTCATCTCGGCTCCGGCCAAGGACGAGGACATCACCATCGTCATGGGCGTCAACCAGGACAAGTACGACGCGGCCAACCACCACGTCATCTCCAACGCCTCCTGCACCACCAACTGTGTGGCGCCGATGGCGAAGGTTCTCGACGAGAACTTCGGCATCGTCAAGGGCATGATGACCACGGTCCACGCGTACACGAACGACCAGCGCATCCTGGACTTCCCGCACTCCGACCTGCGCCGCGCCCGCGCCGCCGCGGAGAACATCATCCCGACCTCGACGGGTGCCGCCAAGGCCACCGCCCTGGTCCTGCCGCAGCTCAAGGGCAAGCTGGACGGTATCGCCATGCGCGTCCCGGTCCCGACCGGCTCGGTCACCGACCTCGTCATCGAGCTCAACGCCGAGGTCACCAAGGACGACATCAACGCCGCGTTCCAGAAGGCCGCCGAGGGACAGCTCCAGGGCATCCTGGAGTACACCGAGGACCCGATCGTCTCCTCGGACATCGTGAACTGGCCGGCCTCCTGCACCTTCGACTCCTCCCTGACCATGGTCCAGGGCAACCAGGTCAAGGTCGTCGGCTGGTACGACAACGAGTGGGGCTACTCCAACCGTCTCGTGGACCTTACGGTCTTCGTCGGTAACCAGCTCTGATCTGCACCTTCTGATCTGCAACGAGAGCACCACGATGTAAGCGACAGGGCTCGGCCGGCGCAATGTGGCGCGGTTCGAGCCCTGTCGCACGTCCAGCCCTCCGAGGAGCCGTAATTTCATGAAGACGATCGACCAACTCCTGGCCGACGGGGTCGCGGGCAAGCGGGTATTCGTCCGCGCCGACCTCAATGTGCCGCTCGACGGCACCACCATCACCGACGACGGCCGCATCCGCGCCGTCCGGCCGACCATCGCCAAGCTCGCCGAGGCGGGCGCGCGTGTTGTCGTCGCCTCCCACCTGGGCCGGCCCAAGGGCGCCCCGGACCCGGCGTTCTCGCTCGCCCCGGCCGCCAAGCGGCTCGGCGAACTGCTCGGCGCCGAGGTCGCGTTCGCGACCGACACGGTCGGCGATTCCGCCACCTCCGTGGTGGCGGCCCTCGCCGACGGCGAGGTCGCCGTCGTCGAGAACCTGCGCTTCAACGCCGGCGAGACCTCCAAGGACGACGCCGAGCGCGGCGCGTTCGCCGACCAGCTGGCCGCCCTGGCGGATGTGTACGTCGGCGACGGCTTCGGCGCCGTGCACCGCAAGCACGCCTCGGTGTTCGACCTTCCGGCGCGCCTGCCGCACTACGCGGGCCACCTCATCGGGACCGAGGTCGGCGTGCTGAAGAAGCTCACCGAGGACGTCAAGCGTCCGTACGTCGTCGTGCTCGGCGGCGCCAAGGTCTCCGACAAGCTCGCCGTCATCGACCAGCTGCTCGGCAAGGCCGACAGGCTGCTGATCGGCGGCGGCATGGCGTACACGTTCCTCAAGGCCAAGGGCTACGAGGTCGGTATCTCCCTCCTCCAGCAGGACCAGGTCCCGACTGTCATCGAGTACATGGAGCGTGCCGAGAAGAACGGCGTCGAGCTCGTACTGCCGGTCGACATCCTGGCCGCGGCGGACTTCCCGGACCTCAAGACCAAGGCCCCGGCCGAGTTCGTCACGGTCGACGCGGACGGTATCCCGGCCGACAAGGAGGGCCTGGACATCGGCCCGAGGACGCGTGAGCTGTACGCCTCGAAGATCGCCGACGCCGGGACCGTCTTCTGGAACGGCCCGGTGGGCGTCTTCGAGCACCCCGACTACGCGGGCGGCACCCGCGCGATCGCCCAGGCGCTCGTCGACAGCTCGGCCTTCACGGTCGTCGGCGGTGGCGACTCCGCTGCCGCCGTCCGTACGCTCGGTTTCGACGAGAACGCATTCGGCCACATTTCGACCGGCGGCGGCGCGAGCCTCGAGTATCTCGAGGGCAAGACGCTTCCCGGTCTCGCTGCACTGGAGGACTGACCCCGCATGACCGCTCTTGAAAAGGGCCGCATCCCGCTGATGGCGGGCAACTGGAAGATGAACCTCAACCACCTCGAGGCCATCGCCCACGTCCAGAAGCTCGCCTTCGCCCTCGCGGACAAGGACTACGACGCGGTCGAGGTCGCCGTCCTGCCGCCGTTCACCGACCTGCGCTCGGTCCAGACGCTGGTCGACGGCGACAAGCTCAAGATCAAGTACGGCGCCCAGGACATCTCGGCGCACGACTCCGGTGCCTACACCGGTGAGATCTCGGGCCCGATGCTGTCCAAGCTGAAGTGCACCTACGTCGCGGTGGGTCACTCCGAGCGCCGGCAGTACCACGCTGAGTCGGACGAGATCTGCAACGCCAAGGTGAAGGCCGCGTACCGGCACGGTCTGACGCCGATCCTGTGCGTGGGTGAGGGCCTGGAGGTCCGCAAGGCGGGCCGGCAGGTGCCGTACACCCTCGCGCAGATCGACGGCGGCCTGAAGGACGTCCCGGCCGAGCACGCGGAGTCCATCGTCATCGCCTACGAGCCGGTGTGGGCCATCGGCACCGGCGAGGTCGCCACCCCCGAGGACGCCCAGGAGGTCTGCGGAGCGATCCGCGGGCGTCTCGCCGAGCTGTACTCGCAGGAGCTGGCCGACAAGGTCCGCATCCAGTACGGCGGCTCGGTGAAGGCCGGCAACGTCGCCGCGATCATGGCGCAGCCCGATGTGGACGGTGCCCTGGTGGGCGGCGCGGCGCTGGACGCGGAGGAGTTCGTCAAGATCGTCCGGTTCCGCGACCAGTGAGTATGCGCTAGCGCAGATCCGGCGTACCCTTGCGGGGGCCGAAGCTCATGGAGCTCGGCCCCCGTCGTCCATACCAGTCCTAGGAAGTTGGTCCAGCCGTGGTTATGGGGTTCTCGATCGCCCTGATCGTCTTCAGTGGCCTGCTGATGCTGCTGGTGCTGATGCACAAGGGGAAGGGCGGCGGCCTCTCCGACATGTTCGGAGGCGGAATGCAGTCCTCGGTCGGCGGCTCCTCGGTCGCCGAGCGCAACCTGGACCGCATCACCGTCGTTGTCGGTCTGCTCTGGTTCGCGAGCATTGTCGTACTTGGTCTGCTCATGAAGCTGGACAGCTGACCCACAGGTTCCGCGTCCCGAGCTGGGGTGTAACTCCAATCACTGGACGAGCGTTGGGCCTTACGTAGACTGGGGCACTCGCGGCGCAGCCGCTGTGAGACGCTGTGCAGCACCATCACGCAGGGAGTTACGACCGTGGCAAGTGGCAACGCGATCCGGGGAAGCCGGGTCGGAGCGGGGCCGATGGGCGAGGCTGAGCGAGGCGAGTCCGCGCCGCGCCTCCGCATCTCCTTCTGGTGCTCGAACGGGCACGAGACGCAGCCGAGCTTCGCCAGTGACGCACAGGTCCCGGAGACGTGGGACTGCCCGCGTTGCGGGTTCCCGGCCGGTCAGGACCGGGACAGCCCCCCGGACCCGCCGCGCACCGAGCCGTACAAGACGCACCTTGCCTATGTACGGGAGCGCCGCAGCGACGCGGACGGCGAGGCGATCCTCGCCGAGGCACTCGCCAAACTGCGGGGCGAGATCTAGAGCTTGAGGTCCGGTCGGACACCTGCGGGTGACGGCCGGACTTTTGCGTCGCCGGGCGGTGCGGGCCGCCGGACCCGGCCGTTGTCAGTGGCACCCCGTACGGTTCTGGATGACCGGACCGAAGGGGGGCGTTGTGGCGGTGACCGGTGCGACGGCGACGCGAACTCCCGCGTGGCGTGGAGGATTCGGCCGGCTGTGGACGGCCGCGGTCGTGTCCCGGTTCGGAGATGCGCTGCGGACCGCCGCGATGCCGCTGCTCGCCGCCTCGCTCACCGACGACCCGCTGCTGATCGCCGCCGTGACCGCCTTCGGCTATCTGCCGTGGCTGCTGTTCGGACTGCTCGGCGGCGCGGTGGCCGACCGGGTCGACCAGCGGCGCGCCATGTGGGCCGTCGATCTGCTCAGAGGCGCCCTGATGGGCGCCTTCGCCCTGGCCGTCCGGCTGGACCACGCGTCGATCGCCCTGCTGCTCGGCCTCGCCTTCACCCTCACCACGCTCCAGACGCTCTTCGACAATGCCGCCACGGCCCTGCTGCCGTCGCTGGTGCCCGATGCAGCCCTGGGCAGTGCCAACGCCCGCCTGATGACCGCGCAGCAGATCGCGGGCGGTTTGGTGGCCGCTCCCGTGGTGCCGGTCCTTCTCGTCGCGGGTGCCGCCGTGCCGTATGCGGCGGATGCGGTCACCTATGTGCTGGCCGCGGCCCTGATCGCCTCCCTGCGGCCCTCGGCGCCCGATCGGGCGGCGGGGGGCGGGGGTCGGTTTTTCAAAACTCTTTACAACAAGAAAA
>NZ_JBEXSW010000035.1:0-100573 GCF_040613775.1 Streptomyces sp. NPDC006208
GCCCGGTTACATTCCGAACCCGGAAGCTAAGCCTTTCAGCGCCGATGGTACTGCAGGGGGGACCCTGTGGGAGAGTAGGACGCCGCCGAACAATCTTTGTGAAAAGCCCCGCACCGGGTTACGGTGCGGGGCTTTTCTGCGTTCAGGGGCAGTCCTGATACCCCTGTGCAGGAGACCCCGATGGCTGACGGTAAGGTCATGAGGCATCGTTGGTACGTTCCACACAGGAGGCCCCGGGTGGAGGTCCAGGAGACCCGCGTTCAGACGGACCGGGTACTCACCATCCCCAACATCCTCAGCATGGCGCGTCTTGTCGGCGTGCCGCTCTTCCTGTGGCTGATTCTCCGCCCCGAGTTCGGCGGCCCCAAGAGCGATGGCTGGGCACTGCTGGTACTCATGCTGAGCGGCGTCAGCGACTATCTTGACGGCAAGCTCGCCCGACGCTGGAACCAGATCAGCAGCCTGGGCCGGATCCTCGATCCGGCCGCCGACCGTTTGTACATCCTGTCCACCCTGGTCGGACTGACGTGGCGCGAGATTCTGCCGCTCTGGCTGACGCTCGCCCTTTTGGCACGAGAACTGATGCTGCTGGTGATGGTGGGCATCCTTCGCCGGCACGGCTATCCCCCGCCGCAGGTGAACTTCCTCGGCAAGGCGGCCACCTTCAACCTCATGTACGCCTTCCCCTTGCTGCTCCTGAGTGACGGAGTGGGGTGGCTTGCGTCACTCGCCGCGATTTTCGGATGGGCGTTCGCCGGATGGGGTACAACTCTCTATTGGTGGGCAGGGATCCTCTATGTGGTCCAGGTCCGCCGACTCGTCAAGGCGGACGCAGTGGCCGATTGACCTCGTCGGCGCGGTGCCGTGCAGTGTCGCCGGCCGCGCATGACGCCAAAGGGCCTCATTTTGGGCGGGTGAAGTCGGCTAGACCGTCGTCTCTTCAAGGAGGACGCTTCCGACATGAAGGCCGTCGTGATGGCCGGTGGCGAAGGAACCCGGCTTCGCCCCATGACGTCGAGTATGCCCAAGCCGCTCCTGCCGGTGGCCAATCGGCCGATCATGGAGCATGTGCTTCGGCTGCTCAAGCGGCACGGGCTCAATGAGACCGTCGTTACCGTGCAGTTTCTCGCCTCGCTCGTCAAGAACTACTTCGGTGACGGCGAAGAGCTCGGGATGGAGCTCACCTATGCCAATGAGGAGAAGCCACTCGGCACCGCGGGAAGTGTGAAGAATGCCGAGGAAGCGCTGAAGGACGACGCGTTCCTCGTCATTTCCGGGGATGCCCTCACCGACTTCGACCTCACGGACCTCATCGCCTTCCACAAGGAGAAAGGGGCACTGGTCACCGTCTGTCTGACGCGTGTACCGAATCCGCTGGAATTCGGTATCACGATCGTCGACGAAGAAGGAAAGGTCGAGCGCTTCCTGGAGAAGCCGACCTGGGGCCAGGTCTTCTCGGACACCGTCAACACGGGCATCTATGTCATGGAGCCCGAAGTCTTCGACTACGTCGAAGCCGATGTGTCGGTCGACTGGTCCGGGGACGTCTTCCCCCAGCTCATGAAGGAAGGCAAGCCGATCTACGGCTACATCGCCGAGGGCTACTGGGAAGATGTGGGCACCCATGAGAGCTATGTGAAGGCTCAGGCCGATGTCCTCGAGGGCAAGGTGCAGGTGGAGCTCGACGGGTTCGAGATCTCGCCGGGTGTCTGGGTCGCCGAAGGCGCCGAGGTGCACCCCGAGGCGGTTCTGCGGGGCCCGCTGTACATCGGTGACTACGCCAAGATCGAAGCCGGCGTGGAGCTCCGCGAGCACACCGTCATCGGCTCCAACGTCGTCGTCAAGAGCGGGGCATTCCTGCACCGGGCCGTGATCCACGACAACGTCTACATCGGCCAGCACTGCAATCTCCGCGGCTGTGTCATCGGCAAGAACACCGACATCATGCGCGCCGCGCGCATCGAGGACGGTGCGGTGATCGGTGACGAGTGCCTGGTGGGCGAAGAATCGATTGTCCAGGGAAACGTGCGGGTCTATCCGTTCAAGACCATCGAGGCCGGTGCGTTCGTCAACACGTCGGTGATCTGGGAGTCGAGGGGGCAGGCGCATCTGTTCGGCACCCGCGGCGTCTCCGGGATCCTGAACGTGGAGATCACGCCCGAGCTCGCGGTGCGGCTGGCAGGCGCGTACGCCACCACCCTCAAGAAGGGTGCGACCGTCACCACCGCGCGCGACCACTCGCGTGGTGCGCGAGCCTTGAAACGGGCGGTCATCTCCGCGCTCCAGGCCAGTGCCATCGACGTACGCGACCTGGAGAACGTGCCGCTGCCCGTGGCACGGCAGCAGACCGCGCGCGGCAGCGCGGGCGGAATCATGATCCGTACGTCTCCGGGTGTGCCCGACTCCGTCGACATCATGTTCTTCGACGAACGTGGCGCCGATCTCTCCCAGGGCGGTCAGCGGAAGCTGGACCGCGTGTTCGCCCGCCAGGAGTACCGCCGGGCCTTCCCCGGTGAGATCGGGGATCTGCACTTTCCGTCCAGCGTCTTCGACTCGTACACCGGGTCCCTGCTGCGCAATGTGGACACGTCCGGGATCGCGGAGTCCGGCCTGAAGGTCGTCATCGACGCGTCGAACGGCAGCGCCGGGCTCGTACTGCCGAGCCTGCTCGGACGCCTGGGTGTGGACGCCTTGACGATCAACCCGGGTCTCGACGAGGCCCGGCCCACGGAGACGGCCGACACCCGCAGGTCGGGACTGGTACGCCTGGGCGAGATCGTCGCTTCCGCACGAGCGGCGTTCGGCGTGCGGTTCGACCCCGTCGGTGAACGGTTCTCGCTCGTCGACGAGCGGGGCCGGATCGTCGAGGACGACCGAGCGCTGCTGGTGCTGCTGGACCTGGTGGCCGCCGAGCGGCGCAGCGGTCGGGTCGCGCTGCCGGTGACGACCACGAGGATCGCCGAGCAGGTGGCGGCGTATCACGGCACGCAGGTGGAGTGGACGACCACATCGCCCGACGACCTCACCCGGGTCGGCCGGGAGGAGACCACCATCTTCGGCGGCGACGGCCGGGGCGGCTTCATCATCCCGGAGTTCAGCAGTGTGTTCGACGGATCGGCCGCGTTCGTGCGGTTGGTGGGTCTGGTGGCCCGGACGCAGCTCACGCTCAGCCAGATCGATGCCCGGATCCCGCGGGCACATGTGCTGAAGCGTGATCTGCCGACCCCGTGGGCCGTGAAGGGGCTGGTGATGAGGCGCGTCGTCGAGGCGGCCGGTGACCGGCACGTCGACACGACCGACGGAGTCCGCGTGGTGGAGGCCGACGGGCGCTGGGTCATGGTGCTCCCGGACCCCGCCGAGGCCGTCACTCATCTGTGGGCAGAAGGGCCGGACGACACGTCGGCGCAGGCCCTGCTGGACGAGTGGGCCGCGGTCGTCGACAGCGCAGGTCACTGAGGTGTGAGCCGGTGTGCCGGCAGTCGTCCGAGGACGGCTTCCGGCACACCGGTGGGGCCATTCGGCGGTAGCGGCCGCGACGTGCGACGATGTGCGGCATGTCGCAGCAGCCCCCCGTTCGGAGCACCGGTTCCCCGCCCGCGCGTCCGGATGCCTCCATGTCGCTGCTGACGAACGTCATGGAGCACAGCCTCGACGACGGATACGCGGAGGCGACGGCGCGCAGGCAGGCCGAGGGCGGGGGACTGCCCCGTACCCTCAGGGCCAAGCTGGGGCTTGCCGCCGGGCTGGTCATCGCGGCAGTCATCGTCACCGTCGGTGCCGCGCAGGCGCAGATATCGGCTCCCGTGCTCGCCAAGGAACGTGAGGAGCTCATCGACCGCGTCGACGCGCAGACCGAGGCCGTGGACGAGCTGGAGCGGAACGTCGAGGCGCTCCGGAGTGAGGTCGAGGAGCAGCAGCGCAAAGCCCTCAAGACGCAGGGTGGGGACCAGAGCGATCTCGTCGCGCTGCTGGCCGGAGCGACCGAGGTCGCGGGGCCGGGAGTCAAACTCGTCGTCGACGACGCCGAGGAGTCCGACGAGGGCGGCGGGGGACCGCGTGAGAGCAGCGGCTTCTCCGACACGGGACGGGTACGGGACCGCGATCTGCAGCGGGTCGTCAACGGTCTGTGGGAGTCGGGCGCCGATGCCGTCGCGATCAACGGCCAGCGGTTGACGGCCCTGTCGGCGATCCGCGCCGCGGGCGACGCCATACTGGTCGACAACAGGCCGCTGGTACCGCCGTACACGGTGCTGGCGGTGGGGGACGGGAAGAAGTTGAGCACCGCGTTCCAGGACAGTGCCGACGGGCACTATCTGGACGCGCTGCGGGAGAACTTCGGGATCCGGTCCAGTATTTCGGACGAGGAAACGGTGCGCCTGCCCGCTGCCCCGAGCTTGATCGTACGTACAGCAGAGCCGAAGACCGCCGACGCCGCCCGGAGCGGCAGGCCGGAGACGGCAGACACAGGGAAGGGCACATCGTGATCGCCGTACTGGGCCTCGTCGTGGGAGTCGTGGTCGGACTGTTGGTCCGGCCCGAAGTGCCGGCGGTGGTCGAGCCCTATCTCCCGATCGCGGTCGTCGCGGCGCTCGACGCCGTGTTCGGCGGTCTGCGGGCCATGCTCGACGGCATCTTCGTCGACAAGGTCTTCGTGGTCTCCTTCCTGTCGAACGTGGTGGTCGCCGCGCTGATCGTGTTTCTCGGCGACAAGCTGGGCGTCGGCGCCCAGCTGTCCACCGGTGTGGTCGTGGTGCTCGGAATCCGGATCTTCTCCAACGCCGCCGCCATCCGCCGGCACGTGTTGAGGGCGTGATGCGGATGAGTAACGAAGAGAACCCGAAGGACGAGGAGCGGGGGGCGGAGCCGTCGCAGCAGCCGGCGTCGCAGCCCGCCCCACCGGCCGCCCCGGCGGACCTTCCGCCGGCCCCGCAGCCGGACACCGAACCGTCGGCTCCCGCCCCGCCGGCCGCCTCCGCCGCCGAGCCGCAGACCGGACGCCAGCGGCTGCTGGCGTCGCTGTGGCCGCCGCGGGCGTCCCGGGCCCAACTCGTCGTCGCCCTGCTGCTGTTCGTGCTCGGTCTCGGACTTGCCATTCAGGTCCGGTCGAACAGCGAGGACAGCGCCCTGCGCGGTGCGCGTCAGGAGGACCTGGTGCGCATCCTCGACGAACTCGACAACCGCACCCAGAGGCTCGAGGACGAGAAGCAGCGTCTGGAGGACCAGCGCACCGAGTTGGAGAACAGCTCGGACCAGGCGGAAGAGGCCCGGAAGCAGACGCTCCAGAAGGAACAGCAGCTCGGGATCCTGGCCGGCACGGTCGCGGCCGAGGGCCCGGGCATCACGCTGACCATCGACGACCCGACGGGCATCGTGGAGCCGGACAAGCTGCTCGACGCGATCCAGGAGCTGCGCGCCGCCGGTGCCGAGGCGATACAGGTCAACGACGTGAGGGTGGTGGCCGACACCTACCTCTCCGGGACGGCGGGCGACATCCAGGTGGACCGGAAGCCGGTCACCGCCCCGTACCGTTTCAAAGTCATCGGCAAGCCGCAGGATCTGGAACCTGCCCTGAACATTCCGGGCGGTGTGGTGCAGACCTTGGAGAAGGAGCAGGCCACCGCAACGGTGGCCCGTTCGGACAAGATCGTTGTCGATGCCTTGCGACCGGCGGAGCGGCCTGACTACGCTCGGTCGTCGTCGCAGTGAGACGGGGGATCATGAGGGCTGCCGGACCAGGGCATGAGCATGCAGGGGGGCGACGCACCACACATGTGGTGCGTGGTGGAAACTGTCTGACGGATACGGACGTTGTGAAGGTGTCCGGGTCGGCAGGTGTGGTCGTCGAGAGGTCGTCCTGCCCCACGGGCGGGTCTATTTCGGTCAAGGGGAAACGCCCGTGAAGTTGTTTTCGAAGTGGTTCGGCAAGAGCGCGCGCGAGGACGGCGGCAACGCCAGACATCGCGCTCCGCGCCATGGCCAGAGTGAGGATCAGGGCGCCGACCGCCCGCTGTTCCGGGACGAGGTCGCTGGTCCGGGCGGTGACAATTCGGGCGGACAGGGCGCGTCGTCTGTTGACCCTGCAGGTTCCGGCCGCATAGGTTTCGGAGAACCATCAACCTCAAGTACGGGTGGAGGGTTTTCCTCCGATCCGTATGCCACCAATCCTCACGCGGGACAGTCGGGGCAGGAGGATCCGTCCATGGCGGGCTTGCCGGTTTGTACGAGGTGCGGACACCGGAACACCGAGGCCGGCCGGTTCTGCTCCAACTGCGGTGCGCCGCTTCGCGGAGCGGCGGCGGAGCGCCCCTCGGAGACGACCTCGACCATCTCCATCTCCGGTATCGAGGCGTACGACTCGGAGGTGACGGGTCAGACCGCGGTTCCTTCGCTCTCCCCGGAGGCCCAGGCCGCGGTCGATGCCCTGCCGCTCGGCTCGGCGCTCCTCGTGGTGCGCCGCGGTCCGAACTCGGGCAGCCGCTTCCTGCTGGACGGCGACCTGACCACGGCCGGCCGTCACCCGCAGAGCGACATCTTCCTCGACGACGTGACGGTCTCTCGGCGGCATGTGGAGTTCCGCCGGAGCCCGGACGGCCTCTTCAGCGTCGCCGATGTCGGCAGCCTGAACGGCACATACGTCAACCGTGAGCGGATCGACTCGGTGGTCCTGGCGAACGGTGACGAGGTTCAGATCGGCAAGTACCGGCTGGTCTTCTATGCGAGCCAGCGGGGCGTGTGACCCTCCCCCGGACTCCGTTCGGGGGGACCCCAAGGAAGGTCCATGCTGCGAACACCGACGGGCGGTGCCGGCCACGGCACCGCCACCGGGGGCGACACGCTGATGAGCATCGGCACGGTGCTCGCCCACCTGCGTGACGAGTTTCCCGAGGTCACGATCTCCAAGATCCGTTTCCTGGAGACCGAGGGGCTCGTCGAACCGCGCCGGACGCCGTCCGGGTACCGCAAGTTCACCGCAAGGGACGTCGAGCGGCTTGCGCTGGTGCTGCGGATGCAGCGCGACCACTACCTTCCCCTCAAGGTGATCCGGGAGCAGCTGGACGCCCTGGAGCGCGGTGAACCCCTTCAGCTGCCCGCGCAGGGCCCGCAGCGGGAGCTGTTCGACGGAACCTGGGACCCGGCGGAGGGCGAGCGCCCGACGGCCGCCCGGATCGGCCGTGCGGAGCTGCTGGCCGCCGCCGAGTTCGGCGAGGAGGAACTCGCCGAGTGGGAGTCGTACGGCCTGCTCACGCCCGACGAGGACGGCGGATACGACTCCGAGGCGATCACCGTCGCCCGGTTGGTCGCGGATCTGGGCAGATTCGGTCTCGAACCTCGACATCTGCGAGCGATGAAGGCCTCCGCCGAACGCGACGCCGGCCTTGTCGAGCAGGTGGTGGCACCCCTTCGGCGGCATCGGAATCCGCAGACCAGAGCGCATGCCGAGGCGACGACCAAGGAGCTTGCGGCACTGTCCGTACGGCTGCACGCCGCCCTGGTGCAGACCGCTCTCGGGGTCCGGCTGCACTGATCATGGGGGAGCCCGACTACCCAAACCGGTCGGGCACGTCCTAGGGTTGCTGTGTGAACGAGCTCGACGTTGTGGGTGTCCGGGTCGAAATGCCCTCGAACCAACCGATCGTGCTCCTGCGTGAAGTGGGAGGCGACAGGTACCTCCCTATTTGGATCGGTCCAGGGGAGGCGACCGCCATTGCTTTCGCGCAGCAGGGCATGGCCCCCGCCAGGCCGCTGACGCACGACCTGTTCAAGGACGTGCTGGAGGCCGTCGGGCAGGAGCTCACCGAGGTCCGCATCACGGATCTGCGTGAGGGCGTGTTCTATGCGGAGCTGGTCTTCGCCAGTGGGGTCGAGGTGAGCGCCCGGCCGTCGGACGCCATAGCGCTGGCGCTGCGCACCGGTACGCCGATCTACGGCAGCGACGGGGTGCTCGACGACGCCGGTATCGCGATCCCGGACGAGCAGGAGGACGAGGTGGAGAAGTTCCGCGAGTTCCTCGACCAGATCTCGCCCGAGGATTTCGGCTCCAGCAGCCAGTGATGGTACGGACGCCCCGCCCCGCCTCGGCGCATTCGAGTAGCCTTTCCCCGGATCGGGGCACGAGAAACCACTCTCAGGGTGATTATCACTCGGCGTGCCGAGTGTGGCGATCGTTGACGCACCCCTGGTGACTGCCTACCGTCGAGGAGGCAGGTCAAGGACGGAGGTCGGCGTGAGAAGCAGCGGCGACAGTACGGCTGGGGGCGGCACCGGACGCAGTCCGGTGGAAGGCGGGCCGGTGCCGCTTCACAGCAGCGCGGCCGAACCCTCCGCCGACACCATCGGCTACCGAGGGCCCACCGCATGTGCGGCGGCCGGCATCACCTATCGGCAGCTCGACTACTGGGCGCGTACGGGCCTGGTGGAGCCGAGCGTCCGCTCGGCGTACGGATCGGGCACGCAGCGGCTCTACAGCTTTCGCGATGTGGTCGTCCTCAAGATCGTCAAACGGTTCCTGGACACCGGTGTCGCCCTGCAGAGCATCCGTACCGCGGTGCAGCACCTGCAGGACCGCGGGTTCCGCGATCTCGAACGAATGACGCTGATGAGCGACGGTGCGACGGTCTACGAGTGCTCGTCGCCCGACGAGGTCGTGGATCTGCTCCAGGGGGGCCAGGGGATCTTCGGGATCGCCGTGGGTGTCGTCTGGCGCGATGTCGAGGCCGCGCTCTCGCAACTGCACGGGGAGCGCGTCGACACGGGAGAGACCCTCGTCGGGAACAACCCCATGGACGAGCTGGCCAGGCGGCGGCGCGACCGCGCCGTCTGAACGCACCGCGCCGTCCGAACGCGGGGTGCGGGCGTTGTCACCGGCGCCGTTGTCAGTGGCGTGAGGCAGCATCGGTGGTGTGAGAACCGCGCCGACGATTCTGCATCTGGACATGGATGCCTTCTTCGCCGCTGCCGAACAGGCGGCGAAGCCTTCGTTGCGCGGGAAGCCGGTCGTCGTCGGCGGGCTCGGGCCACGCGGCGTCGTCGCCACCGCTTCGTACGAGGCCAGACGCTTCGGTGTGCACTCGGCGATGCCGATGGCGCAGGCCAGACGGCTGGCACCGAACGCGGCGTATCTGGTGCCGCGTTTCTCCCTGTACCGCGCGGTGAGCGAGCAGGTGATGGAGCTGCTGGGCACGCTCTCGCCCCTGGTGGAGCCGCTGAGCCTGGACGAGGCGTTCGTCGACCTCGAGGCGGGGGGAACGGCGGACGACTCCGCGTCGGCGCGGGCAACGGGTGAGCGGTTGCGGTCGGACATCAGGGCGGTGACCGGGCTCACCGGTTCCGTAGGTCTCGCCGGGTCCAAGATGATCGCCAAGATCGCCTCGGAGCAGGCCAAGCCCGACGGTCTGGTGCTGATAGAGCCCGGCACCGAGCGTGAGCTGCTGGGGCCGATGTCCGTGCGGACACTGCCGGGCGTGGGGCCGGCGACGGGGGAGCATCTGCGGCGTGCCGGCATGACGACCGTGGCGGACCTCGCGGAGGCGGGCGAGGACGAGCTCGTACGGCTGCTGGGCAGGGCGCACGGGACCTCGCTGTTCCGGATGGCACTCGGCCATGACGACCGGCCGGTGGTGGCCGAGCGGGACGCGAAGTCGGTTTCGGTGGAGGACACCTTCGACGTGGATCTGCACGACCGGGTGCGGGTGCGCATGGAGGTCGAGCGGCTGGCGGAGCGCTGTGTGCGGCGGCTGAGGGCGTCCGGTCACTCGGGACGGACCATCGTGCTGAAGGTGCGGCGGTTCGACTTCTCGACGCTGACGCGCTCGGAGACGCTGCGCGGTCCGACGGACGACCCGGCAGTGGTACGGGAGGCCGCAGGACGGCTGCTGGAGGCCGTGGACACCACCGGAGGCGTACGACTGCTCGGGGTGGGCGTCACGGGGCTCACGGACTACACGCAGGAGGACCTGTTCGCCCAGGCCGCCGCTGAGGACCACGGTGACCAGGGAGCCGCCTCGGAGGAGTCCGAGGCGGCCGCTGGGGGGCAGGGCAGCGGGCCGGAGGGCCCTGGGCAGGACCACGCCGCGAGCGCGCCCGAGCTGCCCGCCGAGCGCCGCTGGGCGGCCGGACATGATGTGCGGCACGCCCTGTACGGGGCGGGCTGGGTCCAGGGCAGCGGGGTGGGCCGGGTCACGGTGCGCTTCGAGGAGCCCGGTTCGGCGCCCGGACGCGTGCGCACGTTCCGGATCGCCGACCCCGATCTGGAGCCGTCGGACCCGCTGCCGCTGGTGGCGTCGCCCGCGCCGACTGCCGCGCCGGCTCAGTCCTCCTGGCCGGAGACCCGTCCGAAGGACGGGTCCCCCGACGAGGGGGCGGGCGTCTCGGGCGGTGAGGAGATGTCGAGCCCGTAGTGGTGGTAGAGCTGAAGTTCCTGTTCGGGCGAGAGGTGTCTGCCGACGCCGAAGTCGGGTGCGTCCTTGATCAGTGCGCGCTCGTAGGGGACATGGAGGGTGTTGTCGACGACCTCGCTGGGCTCCAGCGGGACGAAGGCATCGCGTCCGAACAGGCCGGTGCGCACGGCCGCCCATTCGGGTACGCCTGTGGCATCGTCCAGATACACCTCGTCGACGGTCCCGATCTTGGTGCCGTTGCGGTCGAACGCCTTGCGGCCGATCAGGCTGCGCGGATCGATGTCGGTCTGCACGGTCCCTCCAACAGGTCGCAATTGATCTGTAAGGACTACGAAAGGCTACATCTCGGGTGTCGGCCACTTGAGCGATCGGCGAGGAGGCGCGCTGGTAGGCTGGCTAGCGGCTGCTGACCCTGTGCGGGAGAGTCCTCCGGCGAAAGTGCCGGTGGCGCCGAAGGAGCAAATCCTCCCCGGAATCTCTCAGGCCCCTGTACCGCACGGGAGAGGTCACTCTGGAAAGCAGGGCGGGTGTCGGACGGCATCCGCTCTCACCGACGGTGAAAGCCGGACTGCCCGTGGGCGTCCGGTGAAACTCTCAGGTTGAGATGACAGAGGGGGAGGCCGTCCGGGCATCCGTGCCGCGATGCCCCTCGCAGGTCGTTCAAGACCAGGAGGCCTCCCATATGACCGCCAACCGCATTCCGCTTTCCCACCTGGAGCGGGGCACCCCCTTCGAACAGCGCCACATCGGCCCTGATACCGAGGCCCAGGCGAAGATGCTGGCGCAGGTCGGTTACGGGTCGCTCGACGAGCTGACCGCCGCCGCGGTCCCGGATGTGATCAAGAGCGCGGAGGCGCTCGATCTCCCCGACGCCCGCACCGAGGCCGAGGTGCTCGCCGAGCTGCGCGCGCTCGCCGACGGCAATCAGGTCCTCGCTCCCATGATCGGACTCGGGTACTACGGCACCTTCACGCCGCCGGTCATCCTGCGCAACGTCATGGAGAACCCGGCCTGGTACACCGCCTACACGCCGTACCAGCCGGAGATCTCCCAGGGCCGTCTCGAGGCGCTGCTGAACTTCCAGACCGTGGTCGCCGATCTGACCGGTCTGCCCACCTCCGGCGCCTCGCTGCTCGACGAGGGGACGGCGGCCGCCGAGGCCATGTCGCTGGCCCGTCGGGTCGGCAAGGTCAAGGACGGCGTCTTCCTGGTCGACGCCGACGCCCTGCCGCAGACCATCGCCGTGATCGAGACCCGTGCCGAGCCGACCGGCGTGGAGGTCGTCGTCGCCGACCTGAGCGACGGCATCCCGGCCGAGATCGCCGAGCGCGGCGTCTTCGGCGTCCTGCTGCAGTACCCGGGCGCCTCCGGTGCCGTACGGGATCTCGGGCCGGTCATCGAGCAGGCCCACGGGATCGGTGCGATCGTCACGGTCGCGGCGGACCTGCTGGCGCTGACGCTGCTCACCTCACCCGGTGAGCTCGGTGCGGACATCGCGATCGGTACCACCCAGCGCTTCGGCGTCCCGATGGGGTTCGGCGGCCCGCACGCCGGCTACATGGCCGTCCGCGAGAAGTTCGCCCGTAGCCTCCCCGGCCGCCTCGTCGGCGTCTCCGTGGACGCGGACGGCAACAAGGCCTACCGCCTGGCCCTGCAGACCCGCGAGCAGCACATCCGCCGCGAGAAGGCCACCAGTAACATCTGCACCGCCCAGGTGCTGCTCGCCGTCATGGCAGGCATGTACGCCGTCTACCACGGCCCGCAGGGCCTGAGGGCGATCGCCCTGCGCACCCACCGCTACGCGGCCGTCCTTGCCGAGGGCCTGCGCGCCGGCGGCGTCGAGGTCGTGCACGGCTCGTACTTCGACACGCTGACCGCCCGGGTACCGGGCAAGGCCGCCGATGTCGTGGCCGCCGCCCGCGAGAACGGGGTCAACCTGCACCTCGCCGACGCCGACCACGTCTCCATCGCCTGTGACGAGACCACGGGGCGGGCGCAGCTGACCGCCGTGTGGGCCGCCTTCGGCGTGCAGGGCGACATCGAGGCACTCGACGCGGCGATCGCCGACGCGCTGCCGGCCGGCCTGCTGCGCAGCGACGAGGTCCTCACCCACCCGGTGTTCCACCAGCACCGCTCCGAGACCGCGATGCTGCGTTACCTGCGCCGCCTCGCCGACCGCGACTACGCGCTGGACCGCGGCATGATCCCGCTCGGCTCGTGCACCATGAAGCTGAACGCGACCACCGAGATGGAGCCGGTGACGTGGCCGGAGTTCGGCCAGATGCACCCGTTCGCTCCGGTCGAGCAGGCACAGGGCTACCTCACCCTGATCCGTGAGCTGGAGGAGCGTCTCTCCGAGGTCACGGGCTACGACAAGGTGTCCATCCAGCCGAACGCCGGTTCGCAGGGCGAGCTCGCCGGTCTCCTCGCCGTACGCGCCTACCACCGCGCCAACGGCGACGACCAGCGCATCGTCTGCCTCATCCCGTCCTCCGCGCACGGCACCAACGCCGCCAGCGCGGTGATGGCCGGTATGAAGGTGGTCGTTGTGAAGACCGCCGACGACGGCGAGATCGACGTGGCGGACCTGCGCGCCAAGATCGAGCAGTTCCGCGACGAGCTCTCGGTGCTCATGATCACCTACCCGTCCACGCACGGTGTGTTCGAGGAGCACGTCGCCGACATCTGTGCCCAGGTGCACGAGGCCGGCGGCCAGGTGTACGTCGACGGCGCCAACCTCAACGCGCTGGTGGGCCTCGCCAAGCCGGGCAAGTTCGGCGGCGACGTCTCGCACCTGAACCTGCACAAGACCTTCTGCATCCCGCACGGCGGCGGCGGGCCGGGCGTCGGCCCGGTCGGTGTGCGTGCACACCTCGCCCCGTACCTGCCCAACCACCCGCTCCAGCCCACCGCGGGCCCGGAGACGGGCGTCGGCCCGATCTCGGCCGCCCCGTGGGGCTCCGCGGGCATCCTGCCGATCTCCTGGGCGTACGTCCGCCTCATGGGCGGCGAGGGCCTCAAGAGGGCGACCCAGGTGGCCGTACTCGCGGCCAACTACATCGCCAAGCGACTCGAGCCGCACTACCCGGTGCTGTACACCGGCCCGGCCGGGCTGGTCGCGCACGAGTGCATCGTGGACCTGCGCCCGTTGTCCAAGGCGACCGGGGTGAGCGTCGACGACATCGCCAAGCGGCTGATCGACTACGGCTTCCACGCGCCGACGATGTCGTTCCCGGTGGCCGGCACGCTGATGATCGAGCCCACCGAGAGCGAGGACCTGGCCGAGCTGGACCGCTTCTGCGAGACGATGATCGCGATCCGCGGCGAGATCGAGAAGGTGGCGTCGGGCGAGTGGCCCGCCGACGACAACCCGCTGCGCAACGCGCCGCACACGGCGGCCGCGCTCGGCGGTGAGTGGCAGCATGCCTACAGCCGTGACGAGGCGGTCTTCCCGGCCGGCGTGAGCGCGGCGGACAAGTACTGGCCGCCGGTGCGCCGGATCGACGGGGCGTTCGGTGACCGCAACCTCGTCTGCTCCTGCCCGCCGCTGGACGAGTACGACAACTGAGGCAGGCCCCGCCTGAGCGGGTGCACATGCATCGGGGCCGGTGCGGAGGGAAACCTCCGGGCCGGCCCCTGTCGTGTCCGGCCGCGCTAGGCGGCGGTCATGGCCTGCCGCGGCCGGTGCGGCGCGATGATCTGTCCGTCCGGCAGCAGCTCACCGGTGTCCTCGAAGAGCAGGACACCGTTGCACAGCAGGCTCCAACCCTGCTCGGGGTGGTGCGCCACGAGGCGGGCCGCCTCCCGGTCGGCGGAGTCGGAGGTGGGGCAGGGTGGCTGGTGCTGGCACATGGGTGGGTTCTTTCGCTGCGTTGTGTCGAGTGTCCTGCGGCTTGATGAGCTGTTCATCGCCGCCCCCCGTATCTGTCGGTCCGATCCCAGTGTTGCCCCACGGGAGTATTTCCGCAGGGATTTCACGGCAGCAGTTCCTTACTGCTTAATGACGTGTCACCCACGCGGACGGTTCAGCTCAACTGGGCTGTCCTTTCGGGTGGTTCCGCATGGCCCGGCCGGGCTAGTCCGGGTGGCCGTGACTGCGCCCCGCGACCGGATGGTTGCGGGGCGCGAAGGCGGGTGTCCTGCCGGCTGTCAGGCGGGAGAGCCGAGCAGCGGTGCGGGAGTCAGCCTCATGGTCATCACCGGGAGCAGGTCCGCGACACGGTGCGGCAGGTGCGCGGCGATACCCGGCGGAGCCGGTGCCAGTGGCACCAGAACGTCCGTGGGCAGCGGCGTGCCGACCGAAGCGTCGCTGTCGGTGTTGCCGTGCAGCCAGAGCGTGAGCATGTAGAGCTCCGGGATGGACAGCAGGCGTGGCTGGAAGTCGGTAACCAGCGACTCTGCCTGGCGCAGGGCCCGTTCCGTCGAGCTCAGGTACGGACCCTCGAAGAAGTGCGAGAAGGTCCAGCCGTCCGCCGTCAGCATCGTGTCCGCGGCCGCCACGGCACGGTCGCCGCTGCGGATCAGGAAGCGCCAGCCGGCGAGGCGGGTGTAAGGGGTGTGGCCGCTCGGGACGATCTGGTCCAGCACATGGACCGGGAGCGGAAGTTCGGGGCACAGAGGTCCCTGGACGGACCTCAGGGCCGGGGTGCGGGCCTCGCTGACGGCTGTGGGGGAATGGAGAGCCGCGAGGACGCTGCGCAGGGCAGGCGCGGGAGCCGGGGGAACATGCAGCGGCATGGTGGGTCGCCTCTCACTCAAGAGACAGGGTGAAGCGGGGCAGGTGCGGACGGCACTGTCGCATGCGGGGCCAGAGGAAGGCCGGAAGGCCACCGGGCGCCAACTCTCTGCCTCGTCCACGGAGTTTATACGACACGTGTTCAGGCAGTGTTTCCGCTAGCCGTCGCCCGTATTACCGGCAAGGTCACTATCGGTCCTTCTTCTGCCGCAATTCATGCTGATTTAAACGAACGCGGAGCTGCGGCCTGCGGATTCACCGAAGGAGCGGTAGGCCGAAACTGATCGGTGTTACGCCGGGCGCAGGGTGGCGGAAAGTGACGCCTGCGCCATGCCGCGGGAATGTGCCGACCGACCGCCAAGTCCCAGACTATCGGCCAAGGGCCGGCCGTGCGGGCGTTATGGATCAGAGAGTCTGGGCATTATCGTCCGTACACGAGCGGCCGATGCTGCGTGGCTGCCCACTCGAGGAGGGACGCTTCGATGGGGGAGAAGGTCGTGGCAGGCGGGTTCGACCTGTCCGATCGGCAGAGATACCGGCGGAAGTTGCAGCAGTGCCTGGCGGGGCTGGAGCGACTCCTGGCAGAGAAGAGGTTCGATCGACCCAAGAATCTGATGGGGCTCGAGATAGAGCTGAATCTCGCGGGTGCCGACGGCATGCCACGCATGATGAATGCGGAGGTGCTGGAGCGCATAGCGAGTCCTGATTTCCAGACCGAACTGGGAATGTTCAATCTGGAAGTGAACATCGTGCCGCACCGATTGGGCGGACGTGTGCTCGATCAGCTCGCCGAAGAGCTGCGCACCGGTCTGGGGTATGCGCACCGCAAGGCGCAGGAAGCCGGCACCGGAATTGTGATGATCGGAATTCTGCCGACGCTGCGCCAGCATGACCTGGTCACCGCGAACCTCTCCGACGTCGACCGTTACATGCTGCTCAACGACCAGATCGTCGCCGCACGGGGCGAGGACTTCAGTCTCGACATATCCGGCGTGGAACACCTCACCTGCACGTCGGCCTCCATCGCCCCCGAGGCCGCCTGCACCTCGGTCCAGCTGCATCTCCAGGTGACACCGGGACGCTTCGCCGATGTGTGGAACGCCGCGCAGGCGGTGGCCGCGGTGCAGGTGGCGATCGGTGCCAACTCGCCCTTCCTGTTCGGCAAGGAGGTGTGGCGCGAGTCCCGCCCGCCGCTGTTCCAGCAGTCCACCGACACCCGCCCGCCCGAGCTCCAGGCGCAGGGAGTGCGCCCGCGTACCTGGTTCGGCGAGCGCTGGATCACCTCGGCCTTCGACCTCTTCGAGGAGAATCTGCGCTACTACCCGCCCCTGCTGCCGATCTGTGACGACGAGGATCCGCTGCGGGTCCTCGACGACGGCGGCACACCGAGGCTGCAGGAGCTTGTCCTGCACAACGGCACGGTCTACCGCTGGAACAGGCCGGTGTACGGCGTTGTCGACGGGGTCGCCCACCTGCGGGTGGAGAACCGTGTCCTGCCCGCCGGCCCTACGGTGACCGACGTCATGGCCAACGTCGCGTTCTACTACGGGCTGGTGCGGGCCCTCGCCGAGGAGTCGCGCCCGGTGTGGACACGGATGCCGTTCACCACCGCCGCCGAGAACTTCGACACCGCGTGCCGTCACGGCATCGACGCCGAGCTCGTCTGGCCGCGGCCCGGCCGGGGCGGCGGTCTGACCACGGTGCCCGCCGTGAAACTGATCCGCGACGAGCTGCTGCCACTGGCGGCGGCCGGGCTCGACGCATGGCACATCGAGCCCGCCGACCGCGATCTGTATCTGGGCGTGATCGAGGAGCGGTGCCGCCGCCGGGTGAACGGAGCATCGTGGCAGGCCGACACCTACCACCGGGCGCTGGAGGCCGGACTGGAACGGGACGCGGCGCTCGCGGCCACCACCCGTCGCTATGTCGAGCTCATGCACGAAGGGGAACCCGTGCACACCTGGCCGGTGGGCTTCCCAGGGCCTCAGCCCTGATCCGCGGGGGCCCGCCGGCCGATCTCCACGATCGCCTCGAGGATCACACCCTGGATCTCCGAGGGGTCGGCGACCTGGCGGCCCGCGCCGCCGGTCGCCTCGGCGATCTGCTCGATCTCCTGCAGATCGGTCTCCGTCCCGACGGCGATGGCGATCACCGGCAGCGGGTGCTTGGGATCACCGAGCTTCTTCAGCCCGGAGATCAGCGCGCTGCGGGAGATGCTGAACCGGTCGTCGTTGGTGCCGTCGGTGATCACGACAAGTGCGTTGAGCTTGCCCGGTACATAGCCGGCCCGGGCCTTCTCGTACACCGCGAGCGTGGTGTCGTACAGGCCGGTCGCTCCGTTGGGCACGGTCTTCAGCTCGTCGAAGGCCTTGGACAGCCGCGCCCGCTGGGCACCGCCTCCCTTGCCTGCCGGGCCCAGCGGGCGAGTCGACACCAGCTCGCGGAAGTCCTGTCCGCCGTCCAGGCCGGTCGCGAACTCCGACAGCCCGAGCTCGTCGTCGGGGGAGAACCGGTCCATGGTCCGGCGCAGGGATGCCTTGGTGGCCTCCAGCCGGGTCCTGCCGCCACTGCCGGGTACCGGGGTCTGCATCGAGCCCGAGATGTCGACGACCGCGGTCAGCCGGGCACTCTGCACGGTGATCGTCCACATGCCGAGCGTCTCCTCCAGGGCGTCCGGTGAGAGCGGCTCCGACCGGCCTGCGGCCGCGTACCGCTGTGGTGACCGCCCGCCCGCCGTCCCCACGACCTGCGGGCCGGCCGTGGCGTCCGCCGCCCGGAAGCCGCTCCTGTCGAGTGTGCGGCGGGACTCCGGCTCCGCCAGCAGCGCCATGAAGCGTGTCGCCGCCCGGCTCTCGTCGGTGCTCAGGCGTGACTCGTCGACCAGGTGGTACGGGTAGTCGAGCAGCGGCGCGACATCCGTCGGGTAGAAGAGCGCGAGCTTCGGCGCCGCCACGTCGGCGTCCGAGTTGAAGGCGAAGGCCGCCTGCTCGGAGAGGAAGACGGCCTGGTTGCGTGTCGGGTCGTCGGCTGACACGCCGGAGTCCGCCCAGGCGAGCGTGCGCGCGGCGCGCGCGTCCGTCGCCGACACCCGGCGGGACAACAGCCTGGCCGTGGCCGCCACGGTGGTGTCCCCCTTCGAGCCGGCAGTTTTCGCCGAGCGCGCGACACTGGTGAGGGCCAGCAGGCCCGTGGCGCTGCGGGCCGGATCGGCCGCGCCGAGGCGGAAATCGTCCGCAGCGGCCGACGCCGTCAGCTGTGCCCAGGTGTACGTCCTGGCCGGCCAGCCCAGTCTGCTGCCGGCCGACGGAAGCGTCGCGAGAGCGACAGGGGAGGCCGCGACATTGCCGGCGGCGGTGAGCGGGACGCCGCCGCCCGTGCCCCGGGCGCGCTCCGCCCAGATCGCCGAGTCGGGCAGCCACACCTCGTAGCCGAGGTCGTTGCCGGCCGTCGCCAGTTCCTGCGCCACCTGATGGTTCTCGCGGGCGCTGACGTGCACGTCCATGCACTGACCGTCCGAGGTGACGCGGTCCTCGCGGGCCCGGTCGGCTATCTCGCGCACGGCGGGTGCGATGTCCGGGGAGGCGACCAGGTCCAGCTCGACGGCAGTGTCCTCGCAGGAGCGGGTGAAGGACAGCAGGCCGGTCTGCGCCGCGACCCCCGTCCCCGCTGCCACGACGAGGACGAGCATCGTGGCGAGGGCGGCCGAGCGGCGGCGCGCGTGCGGCCGGCGGGACCTGCCTGAGTCCGTCGCTCCGTGGTCGGGCAAGCTTTGACGTCCCATGCGGTGGTGCCCCTCCTTGTGCGATGTGCGACGTGCGACGTGCAAGAAAAAGGGGACCGACGTCATCGCGTGACGTGTGTCCCCCGGCTCGTTGTGCGCGATCTTCGTAACTGCTTTCGAGACCCTAGCGGGGCGAAGATGAGCATGAGGCGGGATTACTCAACTGGAGGCAGTGGTGCAGGCGGAGGCAGGTGGCGTGGCTGGTTCTCTCCCTCAGG
The DNA here is from genome assembly GCF_040613775.1 of Streptomyces sp. NPDC006208. Lineage (NCBI taxonomy): Bacteria > Bacillati > Actinomycetota > Actinomycetes > Kitasatosporales > Streptomycetaceae > Streptomyces > Streptomyces sp. NPDC006208. Next base: position 19,132 of record NZ_JBEXSW010000035.1, read on the forward strand.
AGGGTATGTCGCGAAGGATCCTGAGGTCCGAGACCGTGCTCGTCCTCGCACTCTCGCTCGGCGCGAGTGCGCTGTCGTCGCTGATCAGCTTTGTCGGCTCGGTGACGAAACCGGGTGGTCTGAAAGAGCAGGCGGCAAACCTCAACAGCTCGTTCGCCCCCGGGCGGCCCTGGCTGGATCTGGCCTGGCAGCTCTTCGGGATCACCACGGCCCTCGTTCCGGTCGCGCTGGTGGCGCACCTTCTGTACCGGGAACGGGCCGGCGGGATGCGGGCGATCGGCTTCGACCGCACCAGGCCCTGGCAGGACCTGGGGCGGGGCACGCTGGTCGCCGCGGGGATCGGCAGCGTGGGGCTCGTGTTCTACCTCGTGGTCCGGGCGTCGGGGGCCAATCTCACCGTGGTGCCGGAGTCGCTGCCCGATGTGTGGTGGAAGTACCCGGTGCTGATCCTCTCGGCGATCCAGAACTCCGTCGTGGAGGAGGTGATCGTCGTCGGGTATCTGCTGCGCAGGCTGGACCAGTTGGGGTGGTCGCCGATGGGGTCACTGGCCGCGAGTTCGGTGCTGCGCGGCTCGTACCACCTCTACCAGGGCATCGGCGGCTTCGTCGGCAACATGGTGATGGGCGCCGTCTTCGTCCTGCTGTACCGGCGCTGGGGGCGGGTCGGGCCGCTGGTCGCCGCGCATGCGCTGCTCGACATCGTGGCCTTCGTCGGTTACGGGCTGCTGGTCGGGAAGGTGGGGTGGCTGCCCACGCCATGAGGCCGGCGCGATGAGCGGTACGAGGGGCGTACGGCCGCAGCCGTACGCCCCTCACGCTTACGTGGGCAACACCGTCAGGGTGCCGTGAGCAGCTCGCCGTCGATCACGGTCACGGCCCGGCCGGTGAGGAGTGTGCGATCGCCGCGCAGGGCGGTGTGGACCAGGCCGGAGCGGGCCGAGGCCTGCAGGCCGGTCAGCTCGTCGCGTCCGAGCCGGTCGGACCAGTACGGCGCGAGAGCCGTGTGCGCACTGCCGGTGACCGGGTCCTCGTCGATGCCCACCCGGGGGAAGAAGCCGCGCGAGACGAAGTCGTAACCGGCTGAGGGGTCTTCGGCCGCGGCTGTGGCGATGATGCCGCGCTCGGACAGCGCCACGAGCCCGGCGAAGTCGGGCCTCAGCCCCCGTACGGTCCGCTCGTCTGCCACCTCGACCAGCAGGTCACCGATGTGCACGCCGGTGTCGTGGACGGACACCGCCTTCGCGCCGAGGGCCTCGGCGAGGCCCTCGGGGGTCTCGACGGGGGTGAGCGGCGACGTGGGGAAGTCGAGGGTGATCGTTCCGTCCGGGTGGGCGGTGGCGGTGAGGATGCCGCAGCGCGCCGCGAAGCGGACCGTGCCGCTCGCGGTACCCGTGGTGTGCAGGACATGGGCGGCGGCGAGCGTGGCATGGCCGCACATGTCGACCTCGGTGGCCGGGGTGAACCAGCGCAGCGCCCAGTCCGCCTCGCCTTGGGTGGGCAGCGGGTGGCAGAACGCGGTCTCCGAGAGATTCACCTCGGTCGCCACGTGCTGGAGCCAGGAGGCGTCCGGGAAGCCGTCGGAGTCCAGCAGCAGCACTCCGGCGGGGTTGCCCGCGAAGGGGCGGTCGGTGAAGGCGTCGACGATTCGAATCCGCATGCAGTGACCGTAGAGGTCCGGCAAAGCCGCAGGCCAAGGCCAATTCGAGGTCGTTGGACCGATCGAGTCTTGTCCGGCGACACATTCCGATATATCGTTGACGCATCGCGACAGATCAACGATGGAAGGAGCGTAGCGATGCGTTCGCATGGACACGAACACGGTCGGGGTCATGGGCACTGCGGGCCCGGCCATCAAGGTCACGGTGAGTACGAGGCGCGGCGCGCGGCGTTCGGGCCCTGGGGGCCGCCCTTCGGTGGACCTTTCGGGGGCGGGCGCGGTCGCGGCGGCGGCCGGGGGCGCGCGCGGCGCGGTGATGTGCGTGCCTCGATCCTCGCCCTGCTCAAGGACCGCCCGATGCACGGCTACGAGATGATCCAGGAGATCGGCGAGCGCAGCGGCGGGGCCTGGAAGCCCAGTCCCGGCTCGGTCTATCCGACGCTTCAGCTGCTCGAGGACGAGGGGCTGATCGTCAGCGAGAGCGAGGGCGGCAAGAAGCTGTTCACGCTCACCGATGCCGGGCGCACCGAGGCCCAGTCGGGGCCGGAGGCTCCCTGGGAAGAGGCCGGGCGCGGCGTCGACTGGGACACGGTCAACGAGATCCGGCAGGCCGGCTTCGGTCTGATGGAGGCGTTCGGCCAGGTCTGGAAGACCGGTAGCGCCGAGCAGCGGCAGAAGGCCGTCGGCGTCATCAACGAGGCACGCAAGAAGCTGTATCTGATCCTCGCCGACGAGCACTGAGCCGTCCGGGACGAGCGCTGAGCCGGCTCTGACAGGAGCAGGGGTCCCGTGCGGGCCCCTGCTCCTGTGTGCGTGGTCAGGTCACCAGTCCGCCGAGCTTGCGCAGCGACTCGTTGAGCGCCGCGGTTGCCGAGTCCCTGAGTTTGCCGGCCATCAACGACACCGCGGCGCCGGTGAACTCCCCGTCGATGCGCACTGTGGTGGCGTCCCCGTCCGGGGTGAGGACGTACCGGGTGCCGACGTTGACGGCCATCGGGCCCTTGCCCTTGATGGCGAACACCCGTTCCGCCTCCAACTCCTCGATGGTCCATGTCACTTCGGCGGGAAAGCCCATCAGTTTCATGTTCTCCGCGAACGTGGCGCCCGCCGCCAGGGTGTCCGGACCGCCCTGGGGGAAGCTGGTGTGGGTCGCATTCCACCGGCCGTACGAGTCGAAGTCCGTCAGCTGGGCCCAGACCTTCCCGGCGGGCGCCTCGATACGTGCCTCTGCGCTGACTTCGGCCATGCGACCACCCCTTCGGGTCGGGTTTCGGTGTCGCGGAACGTAGCCGCAGGTGCCGGAACATTCAATACTGATGAACAGTCAGATTGCGCCGCGCGCAGATACGGCAAGGCGGCGCGCCCCGGAGGGGGAAACATGTCCCGATCTCATCCGTAAGGAGGACGGGCCGGCGCGCGTCCGCACCCTCGGTGGGAGGCGGAAATGATTCCCCGCGGGGACGCCGGGGCGGCCGCGAACTGATGAGGTGGGACCTGTGCAAAGTCCGGTCCCGCGGGTGCCTGCCCAGACCACCCCTCTCCGTGCAGCCGTCGAAGGCGTACTCACCGTGGAGTTGGCCTCGGTGGTCGCCGGTGCGCGCAGACGGGCGCTCAGGGACGGCGACCGGCAGATCGACACGGCTCATCTGCTCCACTCCCTGATGGAGTCGGACCCCGAGGTGCGGGCCGCCGTCGGAGACGCTTCCCAGATCGCGCGCGTGCTCGGCTACCTCGTGCAGCGCAGCATCGGCTACGGGCTGCGCTGGCAGAGCTCGGTCGAGGACTCCGGTGCGGTTCCAGTGCTGAGAGAGGGGCGAAGTGCGGCAGGGAGTCCGGCCCGTTGGGGGGCGGATTCGGGGTCGGGCTGGTCGCCGTCGGCGGTGGCCGCCATGGAGGGTGCGTTCGCCCGGGCCGGGCTGCGCGGCGATGCGCGTGTGCGGGGCACGGATGTGCTCGCCTGTATCGCCGTGGACCCCCGGTGCCGGGCGGTCGAAGTGCTGCGGCGGGCGGGGGTCGACACGAACCTGCTGGCAGAGCGGATACCGGGCAGGTCTCGACATGTGTCACCCGGGTGACGGTCCTGACTCGGCCTGACATGATGTGCCAATGCGTGCGTCTCAGGGAAGGAGCGCCGGCCTGGGACTCGCCCTTGGCTCGGCGTTCGCGTTCGGTGGATCAGGTGTCGCGGCCAAGCCGCTGATCGAAGCGGGGCTCGACCCGCTGCATGTCGTCTGGCTGCGAGTGGCCGGCTCCGCTCTCATCATGCTGCCCGTGGCCTGGCGCCACCGGGCTCTGGTGGTGCGCAAGCCCGCGCTGCTGGCCGGGTTCGGGCTGCTGGCCGTGGCCGGCGTACAGGCCTGCTACTTCGCCGCGATCTCCCGGATTCCTGTCGGCGTCGCGCTGCTCATCGAATACCTCGGCCCGGCGCTGCTCCTCGGCTGGATCCGTTTCGTCCAGCGCCGGCCCGTCACCCGGGCCGCGGCGGTCGGCGTGGCACTCGCCGTCGCAGGTCTCGCATGCGTCGTCCAGGTCTGGTCGGGACTCGGCTTCGACGCGCTCGGGCTGCTGCTGGCGCTGGGGGCCGCGTGCTGCCAGGTCAGCTACTTCGTCCTGGCCGACCACGGCACGGGCGGCGACGACGCGGCCGACCCGCTGGGGGTCATCGCGTACGGACTTCTCGTCGGCGCCGCGGTCCTCACGCTCGTGGCCCGGCCGTGGTCCATGGACTGGGCGCTGCTGGGCGGCAGTGCGGACATGAGCGGGACGGCGGTCCCCGCGGCGCTGCTCCTCGGCTGGGTCGTGCTCGTCGCGACCGTGCTTGCGTATGTCACCGGGGTCGTCTCGGTGCGCAAGCTCTCGCCGCAGATCGCGGGAGTGGTGGCCTGTCTCGAGGCGGTCGTGGCGACCGTGCTGGCATGGGTGCTGCTGGGTGAGCACCTGTCGGCACCGCAGATCGTGGGAGGTGCGCTGGTGCTGGCCGGTGCCTTCATCGCGCAGTCGCAGGCACCGAAGGCGCCGTCCGGGCCGGTTGCTTCGGGTGGGCCGCCGGCTGCGGGCGGTGCGCACGAGAGCCTCGGCGACGGCGTGCACCCGGAGGCCGAGTTGGCGGCCCGACAGCCCACGGCATAGGGTGCCGATCATGCACAAGACCGTACTTCCGCCGCCTGCCGCCTAGCGCGGGCGGCCCCTCTGTGACGAAGACCTGGCTCGGGGTGTCCCCGAGCGGTTTGTCGCTGCCCGCGTGACGGAGCCGAGCGACCAGCCCTTCAGTTCTTCACACGGAGAAGTCACGTGTCGATTCATTCCTCATCTCCTGCTGCCGCCACGCCTGTCGGCCGGAGTCTCGTCTGTCTGATCCTGGCCGGAGTCGCGTGGGGGACCGCGGGCGCGGCCGCCTCCCTCGTCTTCGCGGTGAGCGACCTCGGACCGCTCGCGCTGTCGTTCTGGCGCTGCGTGGGCGGCCTGGCGCTGCTGCTCGCGGTGCTTGCGGTACGGGGACGCTCCCGTGCCGGAGCCGCGACAGCGGTCGCGGCGGAGCCGCGGCGCCGCCGTCTGGTGCGTATCGCCGCCACGGGAGTGGGGCTCACTTTTTTCCAGAGTGCGTACTTCGCTGCCGTCGAGGCGACCGGGCTCGCGGTCGGCACTGTCGTCACGCTGGGCGCGGGCCCTGTGCTCATCGCCCTCGGCGCGCGCCTGTCCATGGGGGAGAGGCTCGGACGCGGCGGCACCCTCGCTGTCGCAGGCGCGCTCGCCGGCCTCGGTGTGCTGGTGCTCGGCAGTGACGGTGCCACGGTGCGGCCGGTCGGCGTCGCGCTCGCGGTGCTGTCGGCGGCCGGGTACGCGGCGATCACGTTGCTGACCCGGTGGCTGGGGCGCGAGGGGGGTGGCGGCGACTCGCTGTCGACGACGGCGTGGGCGTTCGCGATCGGGTCGGTCGGGCTGCTGCCGATGGCGGTCGGCGAGGGGCTGCTGCCCCACACGGCGGATCCGGCGCGCGTGGTGTGGCTGCTGGTGTACGTGGCCGCCGTGCCGACGGCGCTGGCGTACGCCCTGTACTTCGCGGGCGCGGCCGTGGTCCGGGCGGCGACCGTCTCAGTGATCATGCTCCTGGAGCCGGTGAGCGCGGCACTGATCGCGGTGACGGTCCTGGACGAGAGCCTGACGGCGGCGACGGTGGCGGGGACGCTGCTGTTGCTGTCGGCGGTGACGGGTCTCGCGGTGGCAGAGGCCAGGGGCGCGGCGCTGCGGCGGCGCGCGCTCGCGCCGGTGTAGCGCCGCGGACCTGCGTCCTTCGGGGGCGCTGGACCGGGGCGGGGCGGCTCGGTCCCCGACCGTGTCCGCATGCGTGATGCGGGACCGCGGAGGCCTCAGCGATCCCTCCTGCGGGACCCGGCTCTGTGGGCCGCGGGTCCGCAGGAGGCCCGAGCCGTCCCGGCGGATCTCCCCGTGCCACCCTCGCGGCGGCCCGGCCGGGGGCAGGGCCGGACGGCGGTCACGCGCGGGACGTCACATACGCGGGTACCGCCGTCGTGGCCGGAAGGTCCGCTGAGGGGACGGCCGGGCCGTAGGCCGGGGCGACCGGGACGACCCCCGCCCAGTGCGGGAGCGACAGGTCCGAGGGGTCGTCGTTCGGGCCGCCGGTGCGGGTCTTGGCCGAGACCTCGGCGAGGTCCAGGCGGATCACCGCCGTTGCCGCCAGTTCCTTGGCGTTCGCCGGGCGGGAATCGGCGGAGCGGCCGGGGATCGCGTGGTCGACCAGGGCGTCCAGTGCTGCCCGCTTCTCGGCCGGATCGGTGACCTGGTGCGCCGTGCCGTGGACCACCACCGAGCGGTAGTTGAGCGAGTGGTGGAACGCGGAGCGCGCGAGCACCAGGCCGTCGACGTGGGTCACCGTCAGGCAGACCGGCAGCCCCGGATCCGCCTCCCCCGTCATGCGCAAGGGGCGGGAGCCTGTCGAGCCGTGGACGTACAGCGTCTCGCCGACCCGGGCGAAGAGCGTCGGCAGCACGATCGGTGCCCCGTCCCGTACGAAGCCGAGATGGCAGACGTAGGCCTCGTCGAGTATCGCGTGCACGAGCTCCCGGTCGTACGACGCGCGTTCCCTGGCGCGGGTGGGGACCGTGCGGGTGGTCGGCTCGTAGGACATTGCGAACTCCATTGCACTAGTGCATAATCTTGTTTGTGCTAGGAGAGTATCGGATCGTCGGGCGCCGCGCAGCGGAGATTGCCGCGAGCGTCGAGCGCGGCGTCGGCTCGGGGGACCTCGAACCGGGCCAACTGCTTCCACCTATGAGGGAGTTGGCGCTGGACCTCGGTGTGAACCCGAACACCGTCGCCGCCGCCTACCGGACGCTGCGCGAGCGCGGAGTCATCGAGACCGCAGGCCGCAGGGGCAGTCGCATCCGCCCTCGCCCGGCCAGCACCGCGCGCGGCTCCATCAGGGTCGACGCGCCGCCGGGCGTACGGAATCTCGGCGAGGGCAACCCGGACACGGCCCTGCTGCCGCCGCTGCACGACGCGTTCGCCGCGGCGGCCCGACGCAACGCCGAGTCGCCCGTCTTGTACGGACAGTCGCCCCTCGACCCCGCATTCGCCCGGCTGGCCCGGGAGGCCATGGACGCCGACGGCGTACCGCACGGGCCGCTCGCCGCCACCTCCGGGTCTCTCGACGCCATCGAGCGCGTACTGGCCGCGCATCTCAAGCCCGGTGACGCGGTCGCCGTGGAGGATCCGGGGTGGGGGAGCGTGCTCGACCTCGTGCCGGCCCTCGGTCTGAGAGCCCTGCCGGTGGCGCTCGACGACGACGGCCCGCTGCCCGGTGAGGTGGAGCGGGCGCTGGCGGCCGGAGCCCGCGCGATCGTGGTCACGGACCGGGCGCAGAACCCGACCGGCGCGGTCGTCGGCCGGGAGCGCGCCAGCCACCTGCGTGACGTCCTCGCCCGCTTCCCGAGCACGCTGCTCATCGAGGACGACCACGGCCACGCCATCGTCGACCAGCCGCTGCACCCGCTCGCCGGGGTGAGTGATCACTGGGCGTTCGTACGGTCCACCGCCAAGGCGTACGGCCCCGACCTGCGGGTGGCCGTGCTCACCGGTGACGCCGTGACCGTCGACCGGGTGCTCGGGCGGCAGAGCCTCGGCCCCGGCTGGGTCAGCAGGCTGCTCCAGCGGGCGGTCGCCGAGCTCTGGGCGTCGGGTGCGGTCGATCCGCTCGCCGTCGCCCGCGCCTATGCGGACCGGCGCGACGCACTCGTCGAGGCCCTCGCGCGGCGGGGCGTCCCGGCTCACGGGCGCAGCGGGATGAACGTCTGGGTGCCCGTCCCCGACGAGACCGGCGCGGTGGCGCGGCTGCTGCACGCGGGGTGGGCGGTCGCTCCCGGGGCGCGGTTCCGGATCTCCGCACCCCCGGCCGTGCGGCTGACGGTCTCCGCTCTGACCGAGGCCGACATCGAGCCGCTCGCCGCGGCCGTGGCCGCGGCGGTCGGCCCGATGCCGGTGCGCAGTCACGGCTGACCGCTGCCCGATCCCTCACCGCCGCCGTCGGCGGGCTCGGGCCGTACCGGCCGGGCGGCCCTTGCCCGGCTCTGCGTGAGTGCCGCGCCCGCCAGCACGATCAGCGCGCCGACCGGCGTGTTCCAGCTGAGCGGCTCGTCGAGGAGCGCGACCCCGGCCGCCGTGGCGATGACCGGGATGAAGTACGTGACCATCTGCGCGGTCGTCGGGCCGACCTCGACGACCAGGCCGTACTGCATCAGCAGCGCGAATCCTGTCCCCAGCGCGCCGAGCGCGACCACCGCGAGCAGCGGCACGACGGGGAAGGAGCCGGGGAAGGAGGTGAACAACGGGGTCACGATCGCGAGTTGGACCATCGCGAGGCCCAGCTGCGTGCCGGTCAGCGACAGGTTCGAGTACCCGGTCCCGGCCAGTGTGCGGCGGACGTAGATCCAGCCGACCGGGTAGCTGAGCGAGGCGAGCAGCGCCATCGACGTCCCGCGCACGTCCAGGCCGGAGAAACCCTGCCAGGCCCCGAGCACGGTGAGCACACCGAGGAACCCGATGCCGAGCCCTGCGACCCGGCGCCTGGTCGGCCGGTCCTCGGAGAGCGCCACGAGGGACAGGGCCATGCCCCACAGCGGTGAGGTGGCGTTGCAGATACCGGCGAGCGTCGAGGGGATCGTCAGCTCCGCGTAGGCGAACAGTGAGAACGGCAGGGCGTTGAGCAGGAACGCCGCGACCGCCAGATGGACCCAGGTATGCAGACCGCGCGGCAGCCGGTCCCGGCGTACCGCTATGGCGACGGCCAGGACCGCGGTGCCGAAGAAGAGCCGGCCGAGGGTCACCTGGAAAGGGGCGAAGGCGCCGGTCCCCACCTTGATGAGCAGAAAGCTGAAGCCCCAGACGAGTGAGAGCACCGCGAAGCGGATGCGCCAGTCGACGGTCCGCCGGTGCCGGGCGGGTGCGTCCGGGCAGGAAGCGGCCCGAGTGGCGTCGGTCGGGGTGGTACGGATGCGGGCCGGTGCGCCCCGGGGAGGAGTTGCGATGCTCATGACCTCTACGATCCAGGCATCAACCTCGTAGCACAAGCGAGAAATGTTTGAGCCATTCGATTAGTATTGCTTACATGTTGAATCTGGAGCGCCTGCGCACACTCGACGCCCTCGCCCGGCACGGCTCGGTGAGCGCGGCCGCCGACGGACTGCATGTCACGACCTCGGCGGTCTCGCAGCAACTGGCGAAGCTGGAGCGGGAGGTCGGCCAGCAGCTGCTGGCCAAGAACGGCCGGGGGGTACGCCTCACCGACGCCGGTCAGCTGCTCGCCGACCATGCCGCGCGCATCCTGTCCCAGGTCGAGCTCGCGCAGTCGGACATCGAGGCCCAGCGGGGGCAGGTGGTCGGAGAGGTCAGGATCGGGGCCTTCCCGACCGCCGCGCGCGGCCTGTTCCCGTCGGCGATCTCCGAACTGCGCCGGTCCCATCCCGATCTGCGGGTGCAGTCCCAGGAACTGGAGCCCGAGCGCGGCATCCGGGAGGTCTTCAGAGGCGACCTCGACCTCGCCGTGGTGCTCGACTGGAGCAACAAGCGGCTGCCGGTGCCCGGCGGCCTTGCCCAGGCGCATCTGCTCGACGACGTGCCCGATGTGGCCATGCCCCTCGATCACCCCCTGGCCGGGCGGCCGGCGGTGGACCTCGAGGAGTTCGCCGACGACGAGTGGGTCTCCTGGCCCGAGGGCGAGTTCTGTCACGACTGGCTGGTGTTCACCCTGCGTTCCAAGGGCTTCGAGCCGCGCATCACGCATCTGGCGGGGGAGCACCACACCCAGCTCGCGCTCATCGCCGCCGGACTCGGTGTCTGCGTCGCGCCACGGCTCGGCCGCGGTCCCGTCCCGGACGGTGTCGCGCTCGTACCCGTGCGCCAGCACATGCGCCGGCATGTGTACGCCGTGTGGCGCACGGACGCCGACCGCAGGCCGTCGATCAGGGCGGCGGCCGACGCGCTGCGGCTGGCCGCGGGCGCGGGGGACAGCTGATACCGGGTCAGACAAGGCACGACGGCTCGGAGTCGGCTGACAAGACGACAGCTGATATCAGGTCAGTTGATGCGGGGCACCCGACGTGCCGGCCCGCAGGAGTGTCGGCGATTCAGGGGGCCGGCAGCTTCCGGAAGTCCCACGAAGCCACGGACCCCGGGGTCAGCCGCAGCCAGGCGTGCCGGCCGTCGTGCGGCATCTCGTCCATGCCGAAGTACTTCCGTGCGAACAGCCGCTCCGGTACGGCCAGTTCGGGGCAGGCCTCACCGGTGCGCGGGGACTCGCCGACGAACACGACGGCCCCCGACAGTTCGGCGCCGCGCAGTTCCCCGTACTCCTCGCCGTCGTCGACCACGACCGCGATCCGCGGATCGCGGCGCAGCTGGGCCCAGCGGCGGCTGCGCGTGATGGAGTAGAGCCACAGCGAGTCGCCGTCCCAGGCGAACCACAGAGCGCCGACGTGCGGCTGCCCGTCGGCGGAGACGGTCGCCACCCGGCAGGTGCGCTTCTCGGTCAGAAATGCGTCGAGCTCTCCGGCTGACATCATGATCCGGCGGCCCCGGCGTTGTGTGACGGCCATCTGTAGCCCCCCTCTGGCAGCTGACTGTGTGTCAGAAATCATGGGGCCTCTTCCGGCACAGCGCAACGGAGGCTACTCTCGCGCGCCCGGTCCCGCCGCAGAACGTCCGGCTCAGGACCCGCGGCCCATCCGTACAGGGGGAACCTTGCCATCCATCGAACAACTCGCGGAACAGCTGGAGGCGTCCAGCACCGTCCTGCTCACCGTCGAGTGCCAGCAGGGCGTCGTGGGCACGGACAGTGCCCTGCCCGAGCTGGCCGAGGCGGCCCGCTCCTCGGGTGCCCTGCACAATGTCGCCCGGCTGGTGGCAACGGCCCATGAAGCCGGCGTCCAGGTGATGCACGCCGTCGCCGAACGGCGTCCGGACGGGCGGGGTGCCAACCACAACGCCCGGCTCTTCCGGGCCGCCGCGCGGCTGCCGGTCCAGCAGCACAGCGGATCCACGGCGGTGCGCGTCGCGCCGCCGATCCAGGTCGCCGACGAGGACCTCGTCGTACGCAGGCTGCACGGTCTCTCGCCCCTGGCCGGCACGGACGTCGACCCGCTGCTGCGCAACCTCGGCTGCCGCACCCTCGTCGTCACCGGAGTCTCGGCGAACGTGGCCATTCCCAACGCCGTCTTCGACGCGGTCAATCTGGGCTACACCGCGGTCGTCGTCGCCGACGCCATCGCGGGCGTACCGGCCGAGTACACGCCCGCGATGATCCGCAACACGCTGGCCCTGGTCGCCACGATCGCCACCAGCGACGAGGTGCTCGCCTGCTGGAGGCGGCCGCGCCGGGCCGCGCGGGCCTGACCCGGCCGGCCGGGCGTCACGCGAGGGTGATCGAGTCGCCCTGGACCTTGATCGCGGCGGGCGGCAGCGGTGAGGTGGCGGGACCCGCCTTCACGCTGCCGTCCGCCACGTCGAACCGGCTGTTGTGGCACGGACAGTTGATGGTGCCGTCGGCGATGTCCTTGACCGCGCAGCCCTGATGCGTGCACTTGGACGAGAACGCCTTGAACTCGCCCGCACGCGGCTGCGTGACCACCACGTCGCCGATGACCTTCCCGCCGCCCTCGGGGATGTCGGCGGTCCTGGCCAGCTCCTTGCCGGCCGCACTGCCGATCGACGGCCCTCCCGCCTGCTGCTGCGACACGGACTGGCCCGAGTCGTCCGCGTCGCCGCACGCGCTCAGCGCTACGGCGAGACCGGCCCCGCCCACCGCGGCCACGACCGTTCGGCGCGCCACGGTCCCGGTGCTCTGCGATCCGGTCATACTGGCTCCCTGTCCACTGCCGGCCCACGCCCGGCCGGTTCACGATGGTGTACGAGTCGCCGGCCACGCTCGTTCAAACCCTCAAGGATTACTGTGGCGTAATGCTTTCTGAAGTCACGGCGACTCGCTACGTCACGCCCTTGCGTGAGGGCGGTTCGCTCCCGGGCATCGTCGAGGCCGACGACCTCGGTACGTACGTCATGAAATTCACCGGCGCGGGACAGGGCCGCAAGACTCTGGTCGCCGAGGTCATCTGCGGCGAACTCGGCCGCCGGCTCGGTCTGAGGGTGCCCGATCTCGTCAGCATCCAGCTCGACCCTGTCATCGGTCTCTCCGAGCCCGACCAGGAGGTGCAGGAGCTGCTCAAGGCGAGCGGCGGGCTGAACCTCGGGATGGACTTCCTGCCGGGGTCGCTCGGTTTCGATCCGCTGGCGTACGAGGTGGACCCGACCGAGGCCGGCAAGGTCGTCTGGTTCGACGCACTGATCAACAACGTGGACCGTTCCTGGCGCAACCCCAACATGCTGGTGTGGCACGGCGATCTGTGGCTCATCGACCATGGCGCCACCATGATCTGGCACCACAACTGGCCGGGGGCCGCAGCCTCCGCCGCGAAGCCCTTCGACGCCTCTGAGCACGCCCTGGCCCCCTTCGGCCCGGACGTCGCCGCTGCCGCCGCCGAGCTGGCGCCGCAGGTGACCGAGGAACTGCTGACCGAGGTGGCCGCCGACGTACCCGACGAGTGGCTGGTCGACGAGCCGGGCTTCGAGTCCACGGACGCGTTGCGCCGGGCTTATGTCGAGGCGCTGCTGTCGCGTGCCGCGGACATCCACGAGCGCATCGGTCTCGGGCCGCGGGCCGAGCGCAGGCCTTCGCAGGCGCCGGGCTGGCTGACCGAGCAGCTGACCCCCTGGCCCCACCCGACCAAGAAGAGCAAGAAGGACAGCGACCTGTGAGCGACCGTGACGTCTTCGAGTACGCGGTGCTGCGCGTCGTGCCACGCGTCGAGCGCGGCGAGTTCTTCAATGCGGGTGTGGTCGTCTACTGCCGTGCCAAGTCGTTCGTGGCCGCCCGCACCCATCTGGACGAGAACAAACTGACGGCTCTCGACCCGCACGCGGATGTGACCGGGGTGAGGGCTGCGCTGCACGCGGTCGAGGGGGTGTGCCGGGGCGGCGAGGACGCGGGCCAGGCGGCGCGTGACGACGCCGGGCGGCGCTTCCGCTGGCTGATCGCACCCCGTTCGACGGTGGTCCAGCCGGGCCCCGTGCACACCGGGCTGACGGCCGATCCGGGGGCCGAGGTCGAGCGTCTGCTCGATGTGCTGGTGCGCTGAGGAGGGCCGCAGTTGATGTGACATGTGCCGGACGCGCCTGGCGGCGTTGACACCGAGTGCCAGGGCTTCTAGCGTCACGTCTGCCGAAGGTACTAAGCGGTTGCTCAGTGAACGAGCAGCGAGCCGCCGCCGGCAGAGGATTCCAGGGTTGCGACCCAGGGCAACAAGGGCTTCAAGGACTTCAAGGGCGAGGAGAACCAGCATGTCCACCACCGAGCAGCGCGTGGCCATCGTGACCGGGGCGGCGCGCGGCATTGGCGCCGCCACCGCCGTACGGCTGGCGGCAGAGGGCCGCGCCGTGGCCGTACTCGACCTCGATGAGGCCGCTTGCAAGGACACCGTCGAACAGATCACCGCGGCCGGCGGCAAGGCTCTGGCGGTGGGCTGCGACGTGTCCGACAACGCGCAGGTGGAGGCTGCGGTGGCGCGGGTCGCCGCCGAGCTCGGCGCGCCGACGATCCTCGTCAACAACGCCGGTGTGCTCCGCGACAACCTGCTGTTCAAGATGAGCGAGTCCGACTGGGACACCGTGATCAACGTGCACCTCAAGGGCGCGTTCCTGATGGCGAAGGCCGTCCAGAAGCACATGGTGGACGCGGGGTTCGGCCGCGTCGTCTCGCTCTCCTCGTCCTCGGCGCTGGGCAACCGCGGCCAGGCCAACTACTCCGCGGTCAAGGCCGGTCTCCAGGGCTTCACCAAGACCCTCGCCAAGGAGCTCGGCAAGTTCGGCATCACCGCCAACGCCGTCGCCCCCGGCTTCATCGTCACCGAGATGACGGCCCAGACGGCCGCCCGCGTCGGCATGGGGTTCGAGGACTTCCAGGCCGCCGCCGCCACCCAGATCCCGGTCCAGCGCGTCGGCCGTCCCGAGGACGTGGCGAACGCGATCGCCTTCTTCACGGGTGACGACGCCGGCTTCGTCTCCGGCCAGGTCATGTACGTGGCCGGCGGCCCGCTCAACTGAATCGGAGTACGACGAACATGACTGCACAGGTGGCGGAGAGCGGGAAGGTCGCGCTGGTCACCGGCGCGAGCCGCGGCATCGGGTACGGCATCGCCGAGGCGCTCGTGGCCCGTGGCGACAAGGTGGTCATCACCGGACGCGGTGAGGAGGCCCTCAAGGAGGCGGTCGAGCGGCTCGGTGCCGACCGGGTGATCGCCGTCGCGGGCAAGGCCCACGACGAGGCCCACCAGGCCGCCGCCGTCGAGGCCGCGATGGACGCGTTCGGCAGGGTGGACTTCCTGATCAACAACGCCGGTACGAATCCGGTGTTCGGCCCGATCGCCGAGCTCGACCTCGGTGTCGCGCGCAAGGTCTACGAGACGAATGTGATCTCGGCGCTGGGCTTCGCCCAGCAGACCTGGAAGGCATGGCAGAAGGAGAACGGCGGTGCGATCGTGAACATCGCATCCGTCGCCGGAGTCTCCGCCTCGCCCTTCATCGGTGCCTACGGCATGAGCAAGGCGGCCATGGTCAATCTGACCCTCCAGCTCGCGCACGAGATGGCGCCGGGCGTCCGGGTCAACGCGATCGCCCCCGCGGTGATCAAGACCAAGTTCGCCGAAGCCCTGTACGAGGGCCGGGAAGCGGAGGCCGCCGCGGCCTACCCGCTGGGGCGGCTCGGGGTGCCCTCGGACATCGGTGGCGCCGCCGCGTTCCTCACCTCCGACCAGTCGGACTGGGTCACCGGCCAGACACTGGTCGTCGATGGGGGTATCTTCCTCAACGCGGGAGTCCACTGACGCCCTCCGGCCCGTCCTGAGCCGGTTTGTTCCTGAATGATCCAAGTGCCCCGCCAGGCCCATAGGTTGACCAGGCGGGGCGCTGCGGTATGGTCGGCCGACCCATGGCTGAACGAGGAGCGTGCACGTGTTCAACCGGACCTGTCTGCAGGCCGCTGCAGCCCTAGCGTCCATGTCTCTGCTGGCGGGATGCGGCCTCTTCTCCGATGAGGACACCGACCGTGAACAGAAGATAGCCGTCGGTACCACAAGCATGCCGAGTGCTCTCGATCCGGCCGCCGCCTGGGACGGTTCATGGGAGCTGTACCGGAATGTCTTCCAGACGCTGCTGAGCTTCCCGACCGGGACCACCGCTCCGCAGCCGGACGCCGCCGAGGGCTGCCGATTCACGGACACCGGCAATCAGACCTTCGAGTGCAAGCTCCGCGAGGGGCTGACCTTCTCCAACGGCGACAAGCTGGACGCGGCCGCCGTGAAGCACTCCATCGACCGGATCCGGAAGATCGATCGCAAGGGTGGTCCCAACGGTCTGCTGGGGTCCCTCGACACGATCGACACGTCCGGCGACCGCATCATCACGTTCCGTCTGAAGGCGCCCGACGCCACGTTCCCGTTCATTCTCGCCACGCCCGCGATGTCGCTGGTCCCGCCGTCGCAGTATCCCGCCGACAAACTGCGTGACGACGGCAAGCTCACCGGCTCGGGGCCGTACGTCCTCGACTCGTACAACGCGGGTGACCGGGCCGAGCTGTCGAAGTTCGGCCAGTACAAGGGCTTCGCCAAGGTCCGCAACGACGCCGTCACCATCCGCTACTTCAAGGAATCCGAGGCGATGACCACGGCCCTGAAGGAGAAGGAGATCGACGCGACCTACCGCGGTCTGACCGCGGAGGAGGTTGTCGAGCTGCAGGAGAAGCGCCCCGAGAACGACCACCTCCAGCTCGTCGAGTCGGTCGGCGCCGACATCCGCTACCTGGTCTTCAACCCCAAGGACCAGTACGCCGGCAAGCTCTCCGTGCGCCGGGCGATCGCGCAGATCATCGACCGGGGCGCCGTCGTCAGCAAGGTCTACCAGGGCACGGCCGAGCCGCTGTACTCCATGGTCCCCAAGGGCATCGCCGGGCACACCACCGAGTTCTTCGACCGCTTCGGCGAGCCGAATGTGACCAAGGCGCGCGACATCCTCAAGGAGGACGGCATCACCGAGCCGGTGCCGCTGAAGTTCTGGTACACCACGGACCGTTACGGCTCCGCGACCGCTCCGGAGTTCGCCGAGCTCAAGCGCCAGCTTGACGCATCCGGCCTGTTCAAGATCACGATCGAGGGCAAGCCGTGGGAGGAGTTCCAGGCGGGATACAACAAGGGCGAGTACCCGGTCTTCGGCCGTGGCTGGTTCCCCGACTTCCCGGACCCGGACAACTTCGTCGCACCGTTCGTCGGCGCCAAGAACGCGCTGGGTACCCCGTACGAGAGCCCTGAGATCACCGAGCAGCTGTTGCCGCAGTCCCGGCGCGAGAGCGACCGCGGCGCGGTCACCAGCCAGTTCGAGAAGGCCCAGAAGATCCTGGGCCGGGACGTGCGCCTGCTGCCCGTGTGGCAGGGCAAGCTGTATGTCGCGGCCAGCGAGGAGATCGGCGGCGGCGAGCGCGCCCTCGACCCGCAGACGGTCATGCAGATGTGGGAGCTGTACCGGAAGGCCAGCTGGTAGCCACCATTGTCAGTGGCCGCAGGTAAGTTCTGAGATCTCGGAGACGAGATCTCAGAACTGATCGCTTACCGGAGGTTGTTGACGTGACCGACACCGACATGCTGCCCGAGTCCTGGCGCGGCGTCCTCGGCGAAGAGCTGCAGAAGCCGTACTTCAGGGAGCTCACCGAGTTCGTCGAGAAGGAGCGGGCGAACGGTCCGGTCTACCCGCCCCGGGCAGAGGTCTTCGCGGCACTCGAGGCGACTGCGTACGACCGGGTCAAGGTGCTCATCCTCGGCCAGGACCCGTACCACGGGGAGGGGCAGGGGCACGGTCTGTGCTTCTCCGTGCGGCCCGGCGTCAGGACCCCGCCCTCACTGCGCAACATCTACAAGGAGATGCAGGCCGAGCTCGGCCATCCCATCCCGGACAACGGCTATCTGATGCCGTGGGCCGAGCAGGGCGTCCTGCTGCTCAACGCGGTGCTGACGGTCCGGGCCGGGGAGGCGAACTCCCACAAGGGCAAGGGCTGGGAGAAGGTCACCGACGCGGTGATCAGCGCGGTCGCCTCCCGGCCCGACCCGGCCGTCTTCGTCCTGTGGGGCGCCTACGCGCAGAAGAAGCTGCCGCTCATCGACGAGGAGCGGCATGTGGTGGTCAAGGGCGCGCACCCCTCGCCGCTGTCGGCCAAGAAGTTCTTCGGCTCCCGCCCCTTCACCCAGATCAACGAGGCGGTCGCCGCCCAGGGCCACGACCCCATCGACTGGCGGATCCCCGACCTCGGCTGAGTACGTTCGCTCGCCCGGCTGACAGGCTCGGGCCCGTGCCCGAGCCTGTCCGGCATTGCCCGGACCTGCGGCTAGCGTCGGACCCTGCGAGAGCGAAGCGCCGCTTTGACGTGGGAGGCCGCAGTGACGGAGCAGAGGGAGGCGTCGGAGGACGCCGTCATGACCCGGATCGGGCAAGCGGTCATGCTGCTGCACGGCGGGGACCGGGAGGAGGCGCGCAATCGCTTCGCGCTGCTGTGGTCGGAGATCGGGGAGGCCGGTGACCCGCTGCACCGCTGCACCCTCGCCCACTACATGGCCGACACCCAGGACGATCCGTGCGACGAGCTCGCCTGGGATCTGCGGGCCCTGTCGGCGGCCGACGGGCTGAGCGAGGAGCGACTCGCCCGCCACCAGGAGGCACTCGCGGTGCGGGCCTTCTACCCCGCTCTCCATCTCAACCTCGCCACCGACTATGCGAAGCTGCACCGCCGTCAGGCCGCACGGGTCCACCTCGACCTGGCGCGGGCCGCGACCGACGCACTGGGGGACGACGGCTACGGAACCGGCGTCCGGGCCGCGATCGACCGCCTGGAGCGCTCGCTGGGAGCTCCCTGACGCCGCATGGCCACCCTGACGCTCAATGCCCGTAGGCATCCCGGCAGAACCCCGCCAGGGGGCTGTCGGGCCGCACGCCGCCGTACTCCTCGCCCAGCGCGCAGAGGTCCTTGCGGCCGAGCGGCAGCGGGCGGAAGGACGGCAGGGCGGACTGCCGGACGTCGGGGACACCGGGTCCACCGGGGACCGTCGGGACGCTCGGCCGGGCCGCAGGCTCCGCCGCGGGGGTCCGTGGGGCCGGCGGCCCTTGCGTCCGTGACGGCCGGGGCGTGGGCGTTGCGTGCGGCAGCGCCGCCTCCAGGGCCTCGCGCGCCGGGCCCTCCACGATCTGCGGCGCCTTCACGTGCTCCGTACCCGTGACGGCTACGGACGGCGGCAAGGGGCCCGGCTGCGCTTCCACGGAAACGCAGCCGGTCGCGGCCCAGGCCGCCATCCCCACCAGAACCTTCGCTGTGGTCTTCGTCGGGTGCACCCGCGTAACTCTGCTGTGTGAGCGGGGCGCTCCTCAGCAGCACAGGCCGAGAATGGCCCGCACGGGTGACGCCCGGTGGTACCGGGCGGGGGCGGTCACTCGCCGGTGGCACCGTCGATCTGCTCGCGCAGGAGATCCGCATGACCGTTGTGGCGGGCGTACTCCTCGATCATGTGGGTGATGATCCAGCGCAGGTTGAACGACTTGCCGCTGCCGCTCTTCGCCCCGCTCAGATCGTCGAGCCCCAGCGGCGCTGCGGCCGCGCGGGCCGCGGCGACCTCGGCGCGCCAGGCCTCCTGCGTCTGCACCCAGGTGGTCTCGTCGGTGACGCGGAAGTCGCCGTCCGGGTCCTCCTCGCTGTAGTAGAGGGCCGATATGTTCTCACCGGCCATGATCTCCCGGAACCAGTAGCGCTCGACGTCCGCCAGGTGCCGCACGAGGCCCATCAGCGTGAGTGTGGACGGCGGGATCGGCGCCGTACGGAGCTGCTCGTCGCTGAGGCCCGCGCACTTGAGCAGGAGGGTCTCCCGGTGGTACTCCAACCAGCCCTCCAGCATGTCGCGTTCGGCGGCGGTGGTGGACGGCTCGGTGCGCTCTGTCGTGGTCATGGCGGCCATCCTCGTGCATGATCACTCGTGCCGCCAGCGGTTATGCCCGAGGTCCGGTTCCCGCGCCCAGCATGCCGCGCAGCAGCTCGCCGAAGCCGGTGCGCAGCTCCTCGCGGCTCGGGACGGCGGAGTGGTAGGAGCCCACCGCGCAGGAGAACATCAGTCCCTCGCACCAGGCGATCAACGAGAGCGCGTGACGTTCCGGCTCCGCTGAACCCGCCGCGGCCATCAGCGCGTTGAGCGGAGTCCGGAAGCGGCTGCCGGCCCGGTCGTAGAACTCCCGGAGCTCCGGCCTGCGGCTCGCCTCGAGAGCCAGCTCGTAGCGGGCGACGAGCAGTGCGCGGTGAGTGGTCAGATACCGGTGCAGGGCGAGGGCGAGCGCATCAAGGAGATCGCCCCCGTCCCCCGTCTCGCCGCCGAGTGCGGGCGGCAGTTCGTCCATGGCCAGTACGGCCGCCTCGCGCTCGGCCAGCCTGCGCACCGCCGTCTCCAGCAGTGCCTGGCGGGTGCGGGCGTGGTTGGACGTCGAGCCCTGCGGCAGCCCGGCGGCCGCGTCGACCGCCCGATGAGTCAGCCCGCGCATCCCGCGCTCCGCCAGGAGGCGCAGTGCGGTATCTGCGATCAGTTCGGCGCGTGGGGTGCTCGGGGCGTTGCGTGTGGCCATGGCTCCAACCTATCGCCTGCACTACAGCTGTAGTACGGTGTCGGTGTCACTACAGGTGTAGTCAACTATGGAAGGGCCGCCATGCCCGGAACACGTGCCGCAGGCCGCGCCGTCGTCATCGGCAGCGGAATCGGCGGACTGACCGCCGCCGTGGCCCTGCACCAGATCGGCTGGCAGGTCACCGTCCTTGAACGCGCACCGTCGCTGGAGCCCGTCGGCGCCGGCATCGGACTCGCCCCCAACGCTCAGCGCGCCCTCGACGTCATCGGTCTCGGCGACACGATCCGCGGCCTTGCCGCCTGGCAGGGCGACGGCGGCATGCGGACCCCCGGCGGCCGGTGGCTCGCCCGCACCAGCAGTGCCGCGGCGGCCGAGCGGTTCGGCGGACCCCTGGTCCTCGTGCATCGCGCCGTCCTCGTGGACGCCATCGCCTCCCGGCTGCCTGCCGGGGCCGTACGCACCGGCTGCCCCGCGCAACTGGCAGACCCCGGCACTGCCGGCGGCCGGCCCGCCCGCATCACCACCGGGGACGGCGAACTCGAGGCCGACCTCGTGATCGGCGCGGACGGTATCCATTCCGGCGTACGCCGGGCCCTCTTCCCCCAGCACCCCGGTCCGTCCTACGCCGGACTGACCACCTGGCGGATCGTCGTCCCCGCACCCGGGAAGCCCTTCGAACCCCACGAGACCTGGGGCGCGGGACTTCTCTGGGGCACCCACCCGCTCAAGGACGGCAGGATCTACGCGTACGGGGCGGCTGCCGCGCCCGCCGGACAGCATGCCCCGGACGGCGAAAAGGCCGAACTGCTGCGCCGGTTCGGCGACTGGCACGACCCGATCCCCGCGGTCATCGCCGCCGCGGACCCGGGCCAGGTCCTGCGCAACGACGTCCACCACATCCTCGACCCGCTCCCAGCCTTCCACCGTGGCCGGACCGCGCTGCTGGGCGACGCCGCCCACGCCATGGCACCGACCCTCGGCCAGGGTGGTAACCAGGCCATCGAGGACGCGATCGTCCTGGCCCACCACGTCACCCCGGGCGGCGAACTCGGCGCCGCCCTCGCCGCGTACAGCGCCGAACGGCTCCCGCGCACCACCGCGGTCGTCCGCAAGGCGGCGGGCGTGGTCCGGCTGATGACGCTCACCAGCACCCCGGCCGTGACGGTCCGCAACACCGTGATGTCCGTCGTCTCCCGTCTCGGACCCGGTCTGGTGCTGCGCACCTTCGACGGCATCGCCGACTGGCGGCCGCCGCAGCGCACGTATGCTGCCGGAGCGAAGGATGTGCAATCGGAACGGCCCGCACAGCACTGAGGCCGGCTGCCGTTCCCGCACAGTGAGCGAGGGAGACACCTGTGAAGGTCGGCTGCATCGGGCTCGGCGACATCGCGCAGAAGGCCTATCTGCCCGTCCTCACCACCGTGCCCGGCATGGAACTGCACCTGCAGACCCGTACACCCGCCACGCTCGAGCGGGTGGCCCGGACCCATCACATCCCCGCAGCCCGATGCCACACCGACCTCGAATCGCTGATCGGCCACGGTCTGGATGCGGCCTTCGTCCACGCCTCCACCGCCGCGCATCCCGAGATCGTCGCCCGGCTCCTCGAGGCCGGCGTGGCCACGTACGTCGACAAGCCCCTTGCGTACGAACTCGCCGACTCCGAGCGGCTCGTGGCACTTGCCGAGGAGCGGGGAACGAGCCTTGCCGTCGGCTTCAACCGCCGGCTCGCCCCCGGCTACGCACAGTGCCTGGAGCACCCGCGCGACCTGATCCTGATGCAGAAGAACCGCGTCGGACTCGCCGAGGACCCGCGCACCCTCGTCCTGGACGACTTCATTCATGTCGTCGACACCCTGCGCTTCCTGGTACCGGGAACCGTCGAACACACCGATGTCCGCGCGCGGATCGTCGACGGCCTGATGCACCACGTCGTGCTCCAGCTGTCCGGTGACGGCTTCACCGCGATCGGCATCATGAACCGGATGAGCGGCTCCGCCGAGGAGATCCTCGAGGTGTCCGGCGCGGACGCCAAACGCGAGGTCCGCAATCTCGCCGAGATCGTCGACCACAAGGGGCAGCCGAGCATCCGGCGGCGCGGCGACTGGGTGCCGGTCGCCCGCCAGCGCGGCATCGAGCAGGCGGTGCACGCGTTCCTCGACGCCGTACGTGCGGGCAAGCTGCTCAGCGCACAGGACGCGCTGGCGACCCATGAGCTGTGCGAACGGGTGGTTCTGCGGGCCCTTGAGCTGGCCGGGACGGCCGCCTGAGCGAGCGCGTCGCCCCGGCCGCAGCCAGCGCCACGAGCACGGCCAGCGCGGCGTACACGGGCCAGTCGCCGTACCTGACGTAGAGCGTCGTGCCGTCCGCCAGCGGGACGTCGTACACGACCGCGCCGCTGGTGTCGGTGCCGATCCACCGGCCCACTTGCCGCCCGCCCGCCCCGTACACCGCACTCACCCCGGTCAGCGTGGCGTGCACCATCGGCCGGCCGCTCTCCGCCGCCCGCAGTGCCGCCAGCGAGGCATGCTGCTCCGGGGCCCAGCTCCCCTGGAACGACGAGGTCGCCGACTGCGCGATCAGCAGCTGCGCGCCGGCCCGGGTCAGGTGCCGGCTCATGTCCGGGAAAGCCGACTCGAAGCAGACCAGCGGCCCGAGCCGCAGCCCGCCGGGTCCGCCCTGCCCGTCGGCCGGCATCGTCATCACGACCGGTGCGGCGCCCCGCAGCCGGTCCTCGCCGGCCGCCTTGCCCACCGACGTGGCCCATCCCAGCACGGCACGTGCCGGGACGTACTCGCCGAACGGGACAAGGCGCATCTTGTCGTAACGGTCCCCGGTCACACCGCTCGGACCCACCAGGACGGAACTCTTGAAGATTCCGGCCTGCCCGGACGTGCCCTCGCTCCTGGCGTCCACATTCACCAGCACCTCGGCACCGACCGCCCGCGAGAGCTCCGCGAGCCGGACCGCGAGATCCGCCCGCCGGCCCAGATCCGCCCCCACACTGCTCTCACCCCAGACAACGAGATCCACATCGCTGCCCTGCACCTGACGTGTCAGCTCCTCGCCGCGGTCGAACCGGCGCTCCACGCTGTCCATGCCGTTCACGACGCCCGGCTGCACCACCGCGATCCGGACCCGCCCCGCCTCCTTCGGCTGTGGTGCCCATATCCACGCCGACGTCACGGCCAGAGCGCACACGACCGTCCCCGCCAGAGCCGGAGTCCGCGCCTCGGGCACCGCCACCAGCAGCACGCCCGCGGTGTTCACCGCCAGCACCAGCAGACTCACCAGCCACACGCCGCCCACCGACGCCAGGCGCAGCGCGGGCGTCACCTCCCACTGACTGGCCCCGAGCAGCCCCCAGGGGCCGCCCAGGCCCTCCCAGGACCGGACGAGTTCGATCACGAGCCAGCCCGAAGGGATCACGGCGACGGCCGCGGCCGCCCGGGCCGTCGACGGCGTGCCGGCGAGCATCGACCGCACCAGTACGCCCCACGGCGCCCACAACAGCCCGAGCAGGGCGCCGATCACCAGCAGGAACACATGCAGGCTCGGCAGCAGCCAGTGATGCATGGCGACCATGAACCCCATGCCGCCCAGCCACCCCTCGACCGCAGCCCGCCGCCAGGTGGGCGCGGTGCGCACCAGCAGCATCCACGGCAGCAGCGCGACATAGGCGAACCACCACAGCGACGGCTCGGGAAAGGCGAGCGCCGGCAGAGCGCCGGCCACAACCGCGGCCCCGCTCCGCCACCTGGGTGACTCCAGCAGCCGCTCCGAGCGACCGCGCCACCGCTGACGCACCCGCAGGCCGACCGGAATCCGCATGCCGCGCCTCCTCGTCCCGCCTCGCAGGCGCGACCTCCGCCCGCCGCCGGCCAGGCCCCAGAATCTCGGGAGAAGGGACCTGCCCGAGATCAACGGCCCGTTCACCACCAGTGTGCGCGAAGGACCGGGTGGGGGACAGAGCGCCTTGTACGCCCCGGTGCACGTGCCGGCGGCTCACCCGTCGCCGAGCGCACCGCCCGCCCGGCGCCACTTCTCCTGGATCACGACCGAGCTCAGCCGCCAGACGGAATCCGTACGCAGCAGTCCGAACGTGTACCGCCCGCCCGATACGAAGTCCTCGCCCGACTCCAGCCGCATCGGATTGATGTAGTCCGCCTGCACCTCGGCGCCGTCACCCGGGTAGCCGCCCAGATCCTGCAGGCGCAGCCGCCGGTTGACGATCAGATGCTGGCGCACGGGGAACAGCTGCATCGTCTGCGCCAGCCAGTCGGCGACCTCTGCCGCAGGCCCCTCGATGCCGCCGGAGGCGCGATAGTCGGCCCGCCCTTCAGGAGTGAACAGGGCCCGGTAGGCACCCCAGTCGCCGTCGTCCACGGCCACCGCGTAACCGGTGACCACCTCGTCGATGGCCAGCCGGTCCATCACGGTCGCGAGATCCACGCGCTGCGTCATCGGGTCAGTGTCGGGGCAGGCGGTGTTACATGCCAAGAGCATTGCACCGGCGAGCCATACTGCCCCCATGCGCATCGACTTCGATCCCGCCCACTGCGACCGCAACACCTTCTACCGGCTGATGACCGCAACCGTCGTGCCCCGGCCGATCGCCTGGGTCTCCACCACGTCGGCCGAGGGCACCGACAACCTCGCCCCGCACTCCTTCTTCACCATCTCGTGCGTGGAGCCGCCGGTGGTGCAGTTCACCTCGGTCGGGCGCAAGGACTCGCTGCGCAACATCGAGGACACCGGCGCTTTCGTGGTCAACTTCGCGCCCGAACCGCTCTTCGAACAGATCAACGCGACCGCGACCGACTTTCCGCGCGGCATCAGCGAGTTCGACACGGTGGGCATCGAGAGGGAGGCGAGCCTGCGGGTGAAGCCGCCGCGGGTCGCTGCCTCGCCGGTGGCGCTTGAGTGCGAACTGCACAGCACCGTACGCCTCGGCGACTCGACCGTCGTCTTCGGGCAGGTGGTGCACGCGGCCGTCGACGCGGCGGTCATGACGGACGGTCATCCCGAAGTGGCCCGTCTCGCGCCCCTGTCGCGGCTCGGCAAGGACGAGTGGGGGACGCTCGGCGAGGTGCGCGAGATCAGCCGGGTTCCCTACACGGAGTGGCAGGGCCGCGGGCAGGCCGGCTGAGACTCAGCCTCTGACCGCCCGCAGCACGACGAACTTGGGGTCACTGGCGACCACTTCGCAGTTCCCGAAGAGCCGCCGCAGCCGCACGTGGTAGCCGAGGTGGCGGTTTCCGATGACCCACAGCTCACCACCGGGACGCAGCACCCGGCGGGCATCGGCGAACATCCGCCGGGCAGTTGTGTCGGTCGTCGCCCGGTGGGAGTGGAACGGCGGGTTGTTGAGCACAAGATCTGCCGATCCGTCCGGCAGCGCGGACATGCCGTCGCCGACCACGAACCGTGCCGTGGCGCCGGCCGGGGCGTTGTCGCCGAACGTGGCCCGTGCCGAAGCCACCGCGGAGAACGACTCGTCGACGAAGGTCACCTCGGCCTCGGGGTTGGCCACCGCCGCCGCCGTACCGATCACGCCGTTGCCGCACCCCAGATCGACAACCTGGTCGTGGCCCCGGCGCCGCGGCAGGCTGCGCAGGAAGAAGCGGGTGCCGATGTCGAGGCGCTCCGCGCAGAAGATGCCGGCGTGGTTGGTGACCGTGCGGCCCGCGAGCGTGCCGACGTCGGCGGGCAGCGCGTACGTCAGCGGCCAGGGGCTGGGCACACGGGTGAGTCCCATGTCCGGTGAGCAGAAGATGAGCCGGGCCTTCTTCGCGGCCAGCGACGTCCGCGTCGGACCGATGACGCTCTCGAAGAGCTTCAGCGTCGAGGTGTGGATCTCGCTGACCATGCCCGTGCCGACGACGACGGTGTTCTCGTGGACGGCGGGCGCGAGCCGGTGCAGCTGGTCCTCGAGCAGCGCCAGACTCTTCGGTACCCGTACGAGAAGGACGTCGACGCGTCCGGGAGGCGTGTCCCTGGCCGACAGCAGCCGTGCCCGGTCCGCCGTGACGCCGGCCCGCGTGAGATTGGTGCGGGTCGCCTCCTGGCCGAGGTAGGAGTCCGTGATCTGTACGACGGGGTGCTCGGACCCGGCCGGACGGTGCGCGGCGAGCGCGGTCGCCAGCGCGCCCCACCGGTCGCCGACGACGACCACGGCACCGGACAGGTCCACCGGTGGGGCGCCGTCGATGCCGTGCAGATGCCGCAGCAGATACTCGTCGGCGGCGTCCCAGGCGCGGAGCGTGTCGCGAGGGTCCTCGGGGAATCGGGCGAGGTCGAACGCGCCCCAAGACGTGGTCAAACGGTTCATCGTGCACTCAGGCTAGCCGAGCGCCGAAGCGGGCCGGGCCATGGAGTACGCGGGCCGGGGAGGGTTCAGGCGGCGTACCCCTGGTGGGCGCCGCCGCCGCGCCACTCCACCAGGTGCGGATCGTCGAGGATCATGTCGGCGTCCTCGAGCCCTGCCCGGCGCAGGAACTCCACGAGATCCGTGTCGCTGCGGGCCAGCCCGACGATCTCACCGCGCACCGCGACGCGCCGCCCGCCTCCGGGAGACGGCGGATGCACCACGATCGGCGCCTGCCAGGCCATGCACCCAGGGTGCACGGGCGCGGCGGAGATCGCAGCCGGAACCCGGGCCGCGGACAGCGGCCCCGGCGGGATCCGCGGTCACGCCGCGGGCTGTACGTCCTCGCGTGCCGCAGCGGCCCACTCCACCACCAGCGCCTCGTACTCCGGCCGCCGGTCCTCGGGCAGCTCGCCGTCGGCCCACAGCTCACGGATCCGGGCGTTCAGCTCGGCGGCGGACAACGCGGAGGAAGCGGAAGAAGGGGACTCGCTGGGAGAGGCGGACATGACTCAAGGCTACGGGCTCGCACCGACAGTGGTCTCCACCGCCCGGCCGCCGCCGGGCGGGGGTCAGTGACCCGACTCACCCGCGTGCGGGCTCAGTACGTCGGTGCCGACCAGCACGAACAGTGCGATACCGAGGAGTACGCGGTAGATCACGAACGGCATGAAGCTCTTCGTAGTGATGTATTTCATGAACCAGGCGATCACCGCGTAGCCGACGCCGAAGGCGATGATCGTCGCGAAGATGGTCGGCCCCCACGACACATGGCCTCCCTCGCCCGCGTCCTTGAGCTCGAAGAGCCCGGAGGCCAGTACGGCGGGGATGGCGAGCAGGAACGAGTAACGCGCCGCCGCCTCGCGGGTGTAGCCCATCAGCAGACCGCCGCTGATCGTCGCGCCCGACCGCGACACTCCGGGGATCAGCGCCATCGCCTGGCAGAGGCCGTAGATCAGGCCGTCCCGGACCGTCAGCTCCTGGAGGGTCTTGCGCTCCCGGACCGCGCGGTGCTTGCCGCCGTCCTCGTCACGCGCGGCCAGCCGGTCCGCGATGCCGAGCACGATGCCCATGACGATCAGCGTCGTGGCGATCAGCCGCAGATCGCGGAAGGGGCCCTCGATCTGATCCTTGAGCGTGACGCCGAGCACGCCGATCGGGATCGAGCCGACAATCACCAGCCAGCCCATCTGCGCGTCGTGGTCCCTGCGCATCTCCTTGTCGGTCAGCGAGCGGAACCACGCCGAGAGGATCCTGGCGATGTCCTTGCGGAAGTAGATCAGCACGGCCGTCTCCGTGCCGATCTGCGTGATCGCGGTGAAGGCCGCGCCCGGGTCCTGCCAGCCTGCGAAGGCCGCCGTGAGGCGCAGATGCGCACTCGACGAGATGGGCAGGAACTCCGTCAGCCCCTGGACGAGCCCGAGGATGAATGATTCGAACCACGACATGAAGCAAAGCCATCCAAGCGCTGGTCAGGTCGGAACGTACGGGTGCGGGCCGCGATCATGCGGCCGTCGCGTGGCAGCGTAGCGTCAACGGCTGTCCGGCATTCGTGCGGGTTGTTGACAACCCGCTTTTCCGTAGGTCCTACAGGATCCGGCGCCGGCGTCAGGGCTTGCCGAGACAGTGGCGTTTGCGCCACGCGACGACGGCCGCGCCGGCGGCGGACAGCGCGATGAAGCCCATCGAGGCGAGGAAGACCGGCGATGTCGGGGAAGCGGCGCTGCTGCCGGCCATGACGTAGGCCGCGGTGTTGGGGACGGAACCGATGGCCGTCGCGAGCAGGAAGGGCAGGTAACCCATGCGCGACACCGCGGCGCAGTAGTTGGCCGCGGCGAACGGGATGCCCGGGAACAGCCGGACGGCCAGCATCGAACGGAAGCCGTGGCGGCTCAGCTGCCCGTCTGCCGCCTTCAGCCAGCGCCCCCGCAGCAGCGGCCGCAGGGCCTCCTGCCCCAGCACCCTGCCCAGCGTGAAGGCGATACCGGCTCCCAGTACGGTCCCCGCCAGCGCCGCGACCAGGCCGGCCTGCGAGCCGAACAACGCGCCCGCCGCCAGGTTCAGCAGCGGCCGCGGCACGAAGGCCGCCGTGCACACGCCGTAACCCACGCCGAACAGCACCACCGCCGCCGGACCGCTCAACTGGGGCGGCCAGCCTCCCGAGAGCAGACGCTGCGGCTCGTACATCAGCACCGTCACCGCCGCGGCGGCCAGCACCGCAACGAGAAGGGACAGGCGGGACCACGGTGACAGCAGTGCCCTGGAGCAGCGCAGGGCGAGACCGGATGCCGGCCTGGGGACGGGGTCGAGCATCCGGGGAGACTAACCGAAGGGCAGATGTGATCGCCGTAATGTGAGCCCTATGACGTATGCCGTCCCGCGCAGCGATCTCGCCGACACCGTCATGGACCGGCTCACCGCCGTGTACCCCACCGGGGCGGACGCGGCCAGGGCCGCGCAGGCCGCCGCGTACATGAAAGACGTCGCCCCCTTCCTCGGCATCCCGACCCCCGAGCGCCGTGCCCTGTCCCGTACGGTCCTCGACGGCACCGGGCGGCCCGCCGAGGCGGACTGCGCCGCGATCGCCCTGCGCTGCTGGGAACTGCCGGAGCGCGAGTACCACTACTTCGCGGCCGACTATCTGCGCCGTCATGTCGGCCGCTGCTCGTCCGGCTTTCTGCCCGTGACCCGCCATCTCGTCGAAACGGTGCCCTGGTGGGACACCGTCGACCTCCTTGCCGCGCATGTCGTCGGCCCGCTGGTGGCGGCGGACTCCACGCTGACGGCCGAGATGGACGCCTGGATCGACGACGAGAACCTGTGGGTCGCGAGGACGGCGCTCCTGCACCAGTTGCGCCGCAGGGGGACGACCGACGCGGAACGGCTCTTCGGCTACTGCCTGCGCCGCGCCGGACATCCCGACTTCTTCATCCGCAAAGCGATCGGCTGGGCTCTGCGCGAGTACGGGAAGACCGACCCGGACGCGGTACGGGAGTTCGTCGAGGGCGCGCGGGACCGGCTCTCCCCGCTCTCGGTCCGGGAAGCGCTCAAGAACCTGTGACCGGTGCGACCGCCTGAACTCCCGTACCGGGAAAACCATTCGACGGCGGCAGGGCCGTAAGCGAAGCTGGGCGGCATGTTCCGGTACGCCTTCCCCGCAGCGCCGTCCGCAGTCGCGGACGCGCCGAAGGCTGCCGCTTTCCCCGCCACGGCCGCGACAGGCGCTGCTGTGGCAGCCCTTGCCGCAGCATGCGTCGCCGCAGCATCCGATGCCGCGGCCGCCGTCGCCGCAGCGCCCTTCGGCGGCGCCCGAAGCTGACCCTTCCCGGATCGTCCGGCGGACCCCGCAGGGGGAGGGTCGGCACGGCCCAGGGGTCCACCTCACGCTTCGAGTTCCGGGAAGGAACCGTCCCAGCCATGCCCAAGACGGCATACGTGCGCACCAAGCCGCACCTGAACATCGGCACCATGGGCCATGTCGACCACGGCAAGACCACCCTGACCGCCGCCATCACCAAAGTCCTCAGCGAGCGAGCCGGCAGCGGCACCTCGTACGTCTCCTTCGACCGCATCGACCGGGCGCCGGAGGAGGCCGCGCGGGGCATCACCATCAACATCGCGCATGTCGAGTACGAGACCGAGACGCGTCACTACGCCCACGTGGACATGCCGGGTCACGCCGACTACGTCAAGAACATGGTCACGGGCGCGGCCCAGCTCGACGGAGCGATCCTCGTCGTCTCCGCGCTCGACGGCGTCATGCCGCAGACCGCCGAGCATGTCCTGCTCGCCCGCCAGGTGGGCGTCGACCACATCGTCGTCGCCCTGAACAAGGCCGACGCCGGCGACGACGAGCTCACCGACCTGGTCGAGCTCGAGGTCCGCGAGCTGCTCACCGCCCACGGGTACGGCGGCGACGCCGCACCCGTGGTGAGGGTGTCGGGGCTCAGGGCGCTGGAGGGCGACCCGCGCTGGACCGCGGCGATCGAGGCGCTGCTCGACGCCGTCGACACCTATGTGCCGATGCCGGTCAGGTACACGCAGGCCCCCTTCCTGCTGCCGGTGGAGAACGTGCTCACCATCACCGGTCGCGGCACGGTCGTCACCGGCGCCGTCGAGCGGGGCATCGTGCGGGTCGGCGACCGGGTGGAGGTGCTCGGCGCGGACGGCGGTCCTCAGACGACCGTCGTCACCGGGCTGGAGACGTTCGGCAAGCCCATGGAGTCCGCCGAGGCCGGGGACAACGTGGCACTGCTGCTGCGCGGGATGCCGCGTGACGCGGTACGCCGCGGGCATGTGGTGGCGGCCCCCGGCAGTGTGGTGCCCAGTCGGCGCTTCACGGCGCAGGTGTATGTGCTCTCGGCGCGGGAGGGTGGTCGGACGACTCCGGTCTCCACCGGCTACCGGCCGCAGTTCTACATCCGCACCGCGGACGTCGTCGGTGACATCGATCTCGGCGCGGCGGTGGTGGCACGGCCCGGTGACACGGTCACGCTGACCGTCGAACTCGGCCGTGACGTACCGCTGGAGCCGGGTCTCGGTTTCGCCGTCCGCGAGGGCGGGCGCACGGTCGGGGCGGGGACGGTCACCGCCCTGCTCTGAGGCCGGGCCGGCAGGCAGAATGGGACGGGTGAACGAGCAGATCCCCGTCCTGCGGGCCGTCGACGGCGGCACCGCCAAGCTCATGCCCGACGTGGACCGGGAACGGGCCTGGCTGCTGACCGTCGACGGCGCCCCGCAGTCGTACGTCGACCTGGACGAGCCCACGCATCTCGAGTTCGAGTACACGCGCAGGCTCGCCCATGTCCTCGACGTCGCGGCCGAGGAGGGCGCCCCGCTCGATGTGCTGCATCTCGGGGGCGGTGCGCTGACCCTGCCGCGCTATGTCGCGGCCACACGTCCGGGTTCGCGGCAGGAGGTGGTCGAGGTGGACCGCGGTCTGATGGCGCTCGTCACCGAGGAGCTGCCACTCCCCGTGGACGCGGGGATCAGCGTCCACGCGGCGGACGCGCGGGCCTGGACGCAGGCCGCGCCGGCGGACTCGGCGGACGTGCTGATCGCCGACGTGTTCGGCGGCTCGCGCGTCCCCGCCCACCTCACATCGCTGGCCTATGCGCGCGCCGCGGAGCGGGTGCTGCGGCCGGCGGGCATCTATGCGGCCAATCTCGCGGACGGTGCGCCGTTCACCTTCCTCCGCTCCCAACTGGCCACCTTCGCCGAGGTCTTCGCCGAGCTGGCACTGATCGCGGAACCGTCGGTGCTGCGGGGCAGGCGGTTCGGCAATGCCGTGCTGCTCGCCTCGCAGGCTCCGCTCGACACCTCTGCCCTGGCTCGCCGTACGGCCGCCGACGCCTTCCCGGCGCGCGTCGAGCACGGCCGTGCGCTGGTGCGGCTGATCGGTGACGCGGCAGCGGTCGAGGACGAGGACGCGGTGGCCTCGCCGGAGCCGCCGGACGGGGCGTTCAGCGTGGGGTGAGACCGCCCGACGGCCCGCGGTGACGGACAGCCAATCGTGTTCCGTCACCGCGGGCCGTGAGCAACGACTCGGACCGGCTCAGCCCGTCTCGGCGACGACGCGTACCGTGCTGAGGATCTTCTGGATGGTCTCGTCGGGGACCTCGTCCGGGATGCCGGCATTGGCGTAGAGCACCCAGCTCTTGAAGTCGCCCTTCTCGTTCTTGAACCCGAACGCGATCGCCTTGCCGTCCGTCTCGCACTTGTTCGTCTTCTTGACGCCCTTCGCCGTGGCCGTGGCGACACTGCCCTGGAGGCCGGACTTGGTGGTGTACTCCTTGGCCGGGGAGACCTTCACCTTGTCCTCCTCGGTCTGGGCGTACGCCGCCCACGCCCACTGGTACGCCGTTCCCCGAGCGGCCTCGGCGGTGTCCTTGGCTCCGGAGGCACCCTTCGTGCCCGTCGTGGCCAGGTCCCACTCCTCCTTGCGGCCGTCCTTGTCGGTGTCGAGCGTGCACCACTTGCTCTTGTACTCCGCCGGGGCCCCCATGATGGCGGCCGGCGTCCCGTCGTTCTTCTTCTCGTCGTCGAAGCCGACGCTCACGCCGGACCCCGCGACCTCCCAGTCGGCCGGAACGTCGAACTGCGTCCCGTGCTTGGGATTGGTGACGACTTTCCAGCCCTCGATCGTCGGCTTCTCGTCGTCACCGCCCCGCGGGTTGGCGGTCGGCGACGTGCCCGGCTTGGGGGCCCCGCTCGACGAGGGCGACGTGGACACGGCCCGCTGACCGCCGCCCTTGGCCGATGTGCCCTTGCCGTCGTCCTTCAGGACGATGACACCGGTGACAACGGCGGTGGCGACCACGGCCGTTGCGGCGACGATGGCGACGACCGTCGTCTTCCTGCGCTCGTTCTGCGGCGGCTGGGGCGCTCCGGGCATCTGCCCCGGCACGGCGTACTGCGGCGCGGTCGGCTGCTGGTATCCCGGCTGCTGATACGGGTTGGGCTGCTGGTATCCCGGCTGCTGGTACGGATTGGGCTGTTGGTACCCCTGCTGCTGGTACGGGTTCTGGTCCTGCGGGTTCTGCTCGCCCCCGGGCGGCTGCTCTCCTGGCCACATGGCGAGTAACCATAGAGGTGCGCCCCGACTCGTTCCACGTCCACCCCCGAACAGGGATTCCCCTGAGTGCTACTCATGGGTAACATATCGGCATGAGCGCTGATCAGATGTCCGTCGGCGAGATGCTCGCTGCCACCGTGCCCATGGCCCGGACCCTCAACCTCGAGTTCCTGGAGACGACCGCCGAGCGTGCGGTCGTCCGCATGCCGGACCAGGCCGACTTCCACAACCATGTCGGCGGACCGCACGCCGGAGCGATGTTCACCCTCGCCGAGTCCGCGAGCGGGGCGATCGTCCTCGCCGCCTTCGGCGACCAGCTCTCGCGCGCCGTACCGCTCGCCGTCAAGGCCGAGATCGGCTACAAGAAGCTGGCCATGGGCGTCGTCACCGCCACCGCCACGCTCGGCCGCCCGATCGCGGACGTCGTCAAGGAGCTGGACGCCGGAGAGCGCCCCGAGTTCTCGGTGAACATCGCCATCCAGCGTGAGGACGGCGCGGTGACCGGCGAAATGACCATCGTGTGGACGCTGCGCCCCAACGCCTGACGCCCGCGCACACGGACCGGGCCGCCCCGACACCCCCGAGGTGACGGGGCGGCCCTTGCGTGCATCACGGGCGGCCCGGCAGAGGCCGTGACCCGTGTCCCGGGCGTGCCGGTGCGGGCCCGTGGCCCGCACCCCCGGACGGCCGGTGCCGCCGTCGGCGCACCGGCCGTCTGCCGGTGCGACCAGGTAGGCTGCCCGTCGTGTGCCGACGGGGGTGCACACCGGGCCGTGGCCCACGCGATCTTCGGGAGGAACCGGCCTTGCACGTCCAGGAGTGGCTCGAGAACATCCCAGCGGTCAGCGTCTACCTGCTGGTGGGCGTGGTGATCGGGCTCGAGAGCCTCGGCATTCCGCTGCCCGGCGAGATCGTCCTCGTCAGCTCGGCGCTGCTCGCCTCCCAGCACGGTGAGATCAACCCCTACATTCTGGGCGCGTGTGCCTCGGCGGGCGCGATCATCGGCGACTCGATCGGCTACGCCATCGGCCGGAAGGGCGGCCGGCCCCTGCTGGCCTGGCTCGGCGGTAAGTTCCCCAAGCACTTCGGCGACGCGCAGATCGCCATGGCGGAGCGTTCGTTCGAGAAGTGGGGCATGTGGGCCGTGTTCTTCGGCCGTTTCGTCGCCCTGCTGCGGATCTTCGCCGGACCGCTCGCGGGCGTGTTGCGGATGCCGTACTGGAAGTTCGCCATCGCCAACGTATTCGGCGGCATCCTGTGGGCCGGCGGCACCACGGCCGTCATCTACTCCCTCGGCATCGTCGCCGAGGCATGGCTCAAGCGGTTCTCCTGGCTGGGCCTGGTCCTCGCGGTGGCGATCGGCGTCACCTCCATGCTGGTTCTGAAGAACCGGGCCAAGAAGGCGGCCGCGCAGACGCCCACCGAGCAGCCGGTGGCGGCCGAGCGGGAGACCGTGGCCGCCGACTGACGGCCGTCCGGTCCCCCTGCGCCCGGTCTGCCCGCGCCTCAGTCCCCCTGCACGAAGCTGTGCTCCCGGGCCAGGTCCACGTACACCGCGGCGTTCAGCCTGATGCCCTCCAGCTCCTCGTCGCTCAGCTCCCGCCTGACCTTCGCGGGCACGCCCGCGACCAGCGAGCCGGGGGGCACCTGCATGCCCTGGGGCACCAGCGCCTGCGCCGCGATCAGTGAACCGGCACCGATGTGCGCGCCGTTGAGGACGGTGGCGCCCATGCCGACGAGTACGTCGTCCTCGACGGTGCAGCCGTGCAGGACGGCGTTGTGACCGACCGAGACCCGCGCGCCGACCGTGACCGGGAAACCAGGGTCGGAGTGCACCGTGCAGTTGTCCTGGACATTGCTGTCCGGTCCGATCACGATCGGACCGCAGTCGGCGCGCAGCACCGTCTGGTACCAGACGCTCGACCCGGCGGCCAGCGTCACATCGCCCACCACCACGGACGTCGGAGCGGTGAACGCCCCCGGGTCGACCTTCGGCTCCCGGCTGCCCACGCCTGCGATCAATGCCCGCTCCGCCATGCCTTCTCCCTGGTGATCTCCGGTCGTGCGTACGAGCACCGTAGGCGACCCGTCCGCGGGTGGGGCCGGTGGGGTGAAGATCACAGCATGCGGCGCCGGGCCGGCCGGCCGGCGGCGACTACCGTGTGCGGGTGCCCAAGAACAGAAACACGTTCTCGTCGCCTGCCGCCTGGGGTCGGCGCGTTCTCGCGCGTGCCGTCCACCGTGGCTGGCGCGTCGTGCAGGAGGCGGGCGCCATCACTGCCGAGCATCCCGGGCGGCTGCGGTTCCGCCGCCTCGGCCCCGGCACCCGGCTCGCCTTTCCGCAGGGCACCGTTTTCGGCGAAGCCTGGATCGAGCTCGGCGACCACTGCATCATCGCCGAGCAGGTGACCCTGACGGCCGGGATGATGCCGGGCCTGGACCTCGGCCCCGACCCGATCCTGACGCTGGGCGACGGGGTGGTCCTCGGGCGCGGCAGCCATGTCATCGCGGACACTCGCGTGACCATCGGCTCCAACACGTACTGCGGGCCGTACGTCTACATCACCTCGACCAACCACAGTTACGACGACCCGCACGAGCCCGTCGGCCGTCAATGGCCGCGCACCGATCCCGTCGAGATCGGTCCGGGCTGCTGGCTGGGTACCGGCGCGGTGATCCTGCCCGGCGCGCGGCTGGGCCGCAATGTGGTGGTCGCCGCGGGCGCGGTCGTACGGGGAGAGGTCCCCGACCACTCGGTGGTCGCCGGCGCGCCCGCTCGCGTGGTGCGCAGCTGGGACGAGGAACGCGGCTGGCAGCCGCCGCTGCGTACGCCGACGCCCCGGCCGATCCCGGCGGGTGTCACCCCTGCGCAGCTGGTGGCGCTCGCCGAGCTCGAGGAGAGCTGAACTATCCCGTGGCCAGCAGTACGGTGCCGACCAGTGCCAGTCCGGCACCGGCAGCCTGGACCGTGCGCAGCCGCTCCTTGAGCACCACGAGTGCCGCGAGGACCGTGACCACCGGGTAGAGGTTGGCCAGCACGGCGGCGACCGTGACCGGTCCGGTCTGTGCGGCGACGGAGTAGGTGCCGTTCGCCGCGACATCGGCCAGGCCGACGAACGCGAGCGCGGGAAGCGCGGTCAGGAGCATCCGCAGGCCGCCCCCCTCGGGCAGCGCCCGAGCGCCGCGCCTCACCGAGACGTACAACGCCGCGCCGCCGACGGTGACATTGGTGACGCGCTGCACGAACAGCGCGAGGAACAGGCCGGTGACGGTGGACGAGGCCTCGGCGATCAGAGCCAGTACGGCGCCGAACCCGAAAGCGGCCACCAGGGTCATGATGATCGCCTGCCGCTGTACGGGTGCGCCGCGGAGCTCCGGGCCACCCGCGAGCACGATGCCCATGACGGCCACCGCGATACCGGCGAACTGCAGCAGCCCCGGCCGTTCACCGAGGACCAGTCCGATGCCGACCGGTACGGCGACGCCGAGCGAGCCGAGCGGTGAGACGACACCCATCGGGCCGAGCGCGAGCGCCTTGTAGAAGCAGAGCATCGCAACCGGGCCGACCACGCCCGCCGCCACGGCGTACCAGAGCTTCGGGCCGGCCTCGGCGAATCCGCCGGTGGCCACGACGATCGTGCCGAGCACCAGCACGGCGATCGACTGTGAGACGACGACCACGGTGAGCGCCGGCGTGCGCCGCGTCAGCAGTCCGCCCCCGAAGTCGGCCAGTCCCCAGAGCAGGCTGGTGGCCAGGGCGAACAGTGCGGTCATGGGGGGCCTCGCAGTACAGTGCAGTGAACGATGCGGTGCACCACACGATAGTGCAATGTATTGAACTCTGCCATTGAAAATATTGGACGGAACGTGTCGGACCTCGACCAGCTCACGCAGTCGCTCGCACGCAATCTCAAGCACTGGCGCGGCGAGAGGAAGTTCACGCTGGACGCCCTTGCCGCCCGCTCGGGCGTCAGCCGGGGCATGATCATCCAGATCGAGCAGGCGCGCACCAACCCGAGCGTCGGCACCACGGTGAAGCTCGCCGACGCCCTCGGTGTCAGCATCACCACCCTCCTCGACTACGAGCAGGGCGCCCAGGTCCGCATCGTTCCGCCGGACCAGGCCGTGCGGATGTGGTCCACCTCCAACGGCAGCTACACCACCCTGCTGATCGGCAGCGAGAGCGGCGGGCCGCTGGAGATGTGGGCCTGGCGACTGATGCCAGGCGACCAGAGTGCCTCCGACCCGCACCCGGACGGCACCACCGAGCTGCTGCATGTCACCGCCGGTGCGCTGACCCTCGTCGTCGACGGGGAGTCCTATACCGTGCCCGCGGGAACCTCGGCCACCTTCGAGGCCAATGTCCCGCACGCGTACCGCAACGACGGCGAGGAGGCGGCCGAGATGACGATGGCCGTCTCGGTGCCGCCCGTGCGCTGAGGCATCCCGACGCCGGGGCGGGGCGGGCTGTTAGCGTGCGTCTCATGCGCGCACCCATCGGAAACTTCGAGCATGCCGGGCCCGCTCCCGACTGCCTCGACGAACTCACCGCCCCTGTCGCCGACGCGGTGCGCGCCTGGAACGCGGACGTCCCCGCCGAGCAGCTGATCTACGTCGACACCGACCCGGAGATCGCCGACACGGCGGCGTTCGTGGAGCACTACGGCAGGGAACTGCTCGAGCAGTCCGCCAACTGCGTGATCGTCGCGGGGAAGCGCGGAGGGGAGACGACGCTCGCCGCCTGCCTGGTCATGTCGCACACGCGCGTCGACGTCAACGGCGCCGTACGCCGGCAACTCGGCGTCCGGAAGGCGTCGTTCGCGGCCGTGGACGTCGCGACGGGCGAGAGTCGCATGGAGTACGGCGGCATCACCCCGATCGGGCTGCCTGCCGACTGGCCGCTGCTGGTGGACTCCGCGGTGGTGGACACGGAATGGGTGCTCATCGGCAGCGGCCGCAGGCGCGGCAAGTTGATCGTGCCCGGCAAGGCGTTCGCCGGACTGCCGGGCGCGGTGGCCGTCGAGGGCCTCGGCGTCTGACCCCGGGCCTCGGCGTCCGATCCCGAGGCTGTGGTCCCAAGACTCTGGTCCCAAGACTGTGGTCCCGGGGCTCTGCTCCGGGTGGCGCGTCAGCCGAGGCGCGGGATCTCGATCGCGGGGCAGCGGTCCATGACCATGTCGAGACCGGCCGCGCGCGTCCGGTCGTAGGCCTCCACGTCGATCACGCCCAGCTGGAACCAGACCGCCTTCGCGCCGATCGAGACTGCCTCGTCGGCGACCTCCCCGGCGAGGCCGGAGTTCACGAAGACATCCACCACGTCGACGTCGAAGGGGACGTCGGCGAGTTTCGCGTACCCCTTCTCACCGTGCACGGTCTCGGCTTTCGGATGCACCGGCACGATGCGCTTGCCGTAGCGCTGGAGCACATCGGCCACGCCGTATGCCGCCCGCGACTCGTTGTTGGACAGGCCCACCACGGCCCAGGTGTCCCCGCCGGTCGTCAGGATCCTGCGGAGCGTCTCTGCGTCTGCGTACATGCCAGGAGGAACGGGCCGACCTGGCGGAGAATTCCCCTCCGGGCGCCGCATAGGGTGGCCGTATGCAGGAGCAGTACCGCACGGTCGCCGGCGAGGGCGTCCACGAGACCGAGATCAACCGATCGCGCTTCATCTGCGCGCTCGCCCCCGCCGCCACCGAGCAGGAGGCGCAGGAGTTCATCGCGCGCATCCGCAAGGAGCATCCGACCGCCACGCACAACTGCTTCGCGTACGTCATCGGAGCGGATGCCGCCGTGCAGAAGGCGAGTGACGACGGCGAGCCCGGTGGCACGGCGGGGGTGCCGATGCTGCAGATGCTCATGAGGCGTGAAATCCGTTATGTCGTAGCTGTCGTCACCCGGTACTACGGCGGAGTGAAGCTCGGTGCGGGCGGGTTGATCCGGGCGTACGGGGGAGCGGTCGGCGAGGCTCTGGACGTGCTCGGCACTCTCACCCGGCAGCGCTACCGGCTCGCCACTGTGACTGTCGATCACCAGCGGGCCGGGAAACTCGAGAACGACCTGCGGGCGACCGGGCGGCAGGTGCGCGAGGTGCGGTATGCCGACGCGGTGGCCATCGAGATCGGCCTGCCCGATTCCGACGTGGACGCCTTCCGCGCCTGGCTGGCCGATGTCACGGCCGGGACAGCGGGACTCGAGCTCGGCGGCGAGGCCTACGGAGATGCCTGACGCGACGATGCCTGACGCGACGATGCCCGGCGTCCAGGTGTGTGAGGCGGGGGTGCTTGAGGCGGGGGTGCATGCGGTGCGGACGTATGGGGCGGGGATCGGCGAAGCCACCCGCGATGTCGGACCACGCCGATACGCTCCTGGATCATGAGATTCCTGCATACGTCGGACTGGCACCTGGGGCGGTCGTTCCACCGGGTGAGCATGCTCGACGCCCAGGCCGCGTTCCTCGACCATGTGGTGGCGACGGTACGCGAGCGTGACGTGGACGCAGTGCTGGTCGCAGGAGACGTGTACGACCGAGCGGTGCCGCCGCTCGCCGCCGTGGAGCTGTTCGACGAGGCGCTGCACCGGCTTGCGGCAGCGGACGTGCCCACGGTGATGATCTCCGGGAACCACGATTCGGCGCGCCGGCTCGGCGTGGCCGCCGGACTCATCGAGCGGGCGGGCATCCATCTGCGCACCGACCCGGCGGGCTGCGCCACACCCGTGGTGCTGGCCGATGCCGACGGCGAGGTCGCCTTCTACGGGCTGCCGTATCTGGAACCGGCCCTGGTCAAGGACGAGTTCAAGGCGGACAAGGCCCGGCACGAGACGGTGCTGGCCGCGGCGATGCGGCGCGTACGGGAGGACCTGGCCGACCGGCCTGCGGGCACCCGGTCCGTCGTGCTGGCCCATGCTTTCGTGGCGGGCGGGGAGGAGAGCGACAGCGAACGGGACATCACGGTCGGCGGGGTCGCCGCCGTGCCCGCAGAGGTCTTCCACGGCGTCGACTATGTGGCCCTGGGGCATCTGCACGGCTGCCAGACCATCACCGAGCGTGTGCGCTACTCCGGTTCACCCCTTGCCTACTCCTTCTCCGAGACCCGTCACCGCAAGACCATGTGGCTGGTGGACCTCGATGCCGGGGGCGGTCTGACCGCCGAGCGCGTCGACTGCCCGCGGCCCCGGCCGCTCGCCCGGCTGCGCGGCACGCTGGAGGACCTCCTGGCCGACCCGGCGCTCGCCCGCCACGAGGAGTCGTTCGTCGAGGCGACCCTCACCGACGCGCTGCGTCCGGCCGAGCCCATGGCGCGCATGGCCGAACGATTCCCGCACACCCTCAGCCTCGTGTTCGAACCGGAGCGCGTGGACCAGGACACCCTCGCTTCCTACGCACAGCGGCTGCGCGGCCGCAGCGACCACCAGATCGCGGAGGACTTCGTGGCGCATGTGCGCGGCGGTACCGGGCCCGACGACCACGAGCGCACCGTACTGCGGGGCGCCTTCGACGACGTACGGGTCGAGGCGGGCGTGCGCGAGGTGGCCGGGTGAGGCTGCACCGACTGACCGTCACCGCTTTCGGACCGTTCGGCGCCACCCAGGAAGTCGACTTCGACGCCCTGGCCGGCGCCGGGATCTTCCTGCTCCACGGACCGACCGGCGCCGGCAAGACGTCCGTGCTCGACGCGGTCTGCTTCGCGCTGTACGGAGCAGTGCCGGGCGCGCGGCAGAGCCCCGGTGCCGTGCTGCGCAGCGACCACGCCCCGGTCGGCACCCCCACCGAGGTGTGCCTCGAACTGACTGTCGGCGGACGGCGGCTGGAGCTCACGCGCCGCCCCGCACAGCCCCGCCCGAAGGCGCGCGGCACCGGCTTCGTCACCGAGCGGGCCCAGAGCCTGCTGAGCGAGTACGACGCCGCGAGCGGCGAGTGGCAGGCCCTGAGCAAGTCCCACCAGGAGATCGGCGAGGAGATCACCCAGCTGGTGGGGATGAGCCGGGAGCAGTTCTGCCAGGTCGTGCTGCTTCCGCAAGGCGACTTCGCACGCTTCCTGCGGGCGGACGCCGAAGCGCGCGGCAGACTCCTCGGGCGGCTCTTCGACACGCGGCGTTTCGCGGCGGTCGAAGAACGGCTCGCCGAACGCCGGCGCGCCGCGGAGCACCAGGTGAAGGCCGGTGACGAGCGGCTGCTCGCGCTCGCCCACCGTATGGCCCAGGCCGCGGGCACGGTGGCGGGGGACCGGCCGCTGCCCGCGCAGCAGCCCGGTGACCCGGGGCTTGCCGCGGGCGTCCTGGAGTGGGCGGCGATCGCCCGCGCGGACGCGAGGGAGTGGCTCGGCACGGCCGAGTGCGGCCTGGCAGCGGCGGAGAGCCGGCAGGCGGCGGCCCGGAGTAGTCTCGACGACGAGCGTGAACGGGACCGGCTGCAGCAGCGGCACGCGGACGCCCGGCGGCGCGCGGAGACGATCGAGGAAGGCCGCCGTGAGCACGAAGGGCTCGTGGCACGGCTGGAGCGGGCCCGCAAGGCGGAGCTCGTCGTACCCGCGCTGCGGCTGCGCGATGACGCCGAACGCGCTCACCGCGCGGCGGCCGTGGAGCGCGAGCGGACCCGGGCAGGGCTGCCCGAGGAGCTGGCCGAGGCGGGCGCCGGACACCTCACGGATCGCGAGCGCGCGCTGCGCCAGGAGCTCGGCGGCCTGGCGTCCGCCCGGCGGGCGGAGCAGCGCAGCGCGGAGATCGACCGTGAGCGGGCGGATCTGGAGCGTCAGGCGCGGGCGGACGACGACATCCTGCAGGAGGCGTCCGTATGGCTGGCCGGCTGGGAGGGCCTGCGACGCCGCCACCAGGACCGCGTCGCGGCGGCTCAGGAGGCCGCGACCCGCGCCGAACATCTCGCGGGTCGCCTCGACCCCGCCCGCGACCGGCTGCACGCCGCGCGTGAACGCGATGAGCTGTCGGTCCGCGCCGATCGGGCGGCGGACCGGCTGCGCATCCTGCACGACGGGGCCAATGAGGCCAGGGCGGCGTGGCTGGACCTCAAGGAGCGGCGACTGCGGGGAATCGCGGCGGAGTTGGCGTCCTCGCTGGTGCCGGGCGAGCCGTGCTCCGTATGCGGCTCGGCCGACCATCCTGCCCCCGCCCGTGCGGGCTCGGGCCATGTGGACCGAGCGGCGGAGGACGAGGCGTACACCGCCGGTGTGCGAGCGGAGGAGGCGAAGGCGGCAGCCGCTCGAGATCTGGCCGTGGTACGTGAGGCAGGTGCGGCCGCGGCGGCCCGCGCGCGGGGGGCTGCACCGGGAGCCGTCGACGCGGCGGCACCTTCGCGGCGGGGACCGGTCGCCGGGGGGACGGGCCTGGGGCGCGAAGCGGTCGGTGCTGCGGACGCCGTGCCGGTGTCCCGTCTGCTGCTGGACGACGGCGGTCGTGGCGGGCCGTTGCACCCCGGCACCGGGGTGCCGGCGCCACGCGGTGCCGGGGGACCAGGAGCGAGTGGCCCCGTCGAGGCTCAGGACGCTGCGGCGGGAACGCACGACGAGGGGCGCGCGACGAACGGCCGCGCCGCGGCGGGGGCCGCGGACAGCGGCGCGCACACGGCCGGTGACCCGACCGTCGACGAACTGAGCTCCGCCGTCGAGGAACTGGAGCGGGAGTACGCCCAGGCTCATCGCACCGCGTCCGGCATGCACGCTGCCCAGGAAGCGCTCGAACGGATCGAGCGGGAGCACCGCGAGCGCGTGGACACCCAGCAGCGGGCCGAGCGGCGTATCGCCGCCCGCACCTCACGCCGCGAGACCCTCGACCAGGAACAGACGGCCCTGGCAGCCGAGTTGGCACGTGCCCGCGGCGCGGCCGGAAGCGTCGCCGCTCACGCCGCGGTCCTCGAGGGTCGCGCCGGGCTGCTCGCGGCCGCCGCCGATGCCCTACGGGCACAGGAGGGCACCGAGGAGCGGCTCAAGGAGGCCGACGACCGGCTTGCCGATGTCGCGTACGAGGCAGGGTTCGACACTCCGGACGCCGCGGCGGACGCCGTCGTCACGGACGCCGAACAACGGGACATACAGCGGCGGATCGAGGCCTGGCGCACCGAGGCCGCCGCCGTCGCCGACCGTCTCGCCGAGCCCGACGCCCTCC
Source organism: Streptomyces sp. NPDC006208 (assembly GCF_040613775.1). Taxonomy (NCBI): domain Bacteria; kingdom Bacillati; phylum Actinomycetota; class Actinomycetes; order Kitasatosporales; family Streptomycetaceae; genus Streptomyces; species Streptomyces sp. NPDC006208. The sequence goes on from NZ_JBEXSW010000035.1 coordinate 62,107, forward strand.
TCGCGGCCGAGCGCCCCGCCGCGCAGCCCGAGGCCGCCCAGGCCGCCGCCGCGGCCGCCGAACAGGGACTGCGCGACGCCGCCTCCCGGCTCGCAGCGGCCGGCGAACGGTGTGCCGAGCTGGACCGGCTCTCCCGCGAGACGGCACAGGAAGTCCTCCGGCTCGGGCCGCTGCGCGACGAGTACGACCGTGTCGCCCGCCTCGCCGGGCTGACCGCCGGCACCTCCGCCGACAACGAGCGCAAGATGCGCCTGGAGTCCTACGTCCTCGCCGCGCGTCTCGAACAGGTCGCGGCAGCCGCCACCGTACGGCTCGAGCGGATGTCGTCCGGCCGCTACACGCTCGTCCACTCCGACGCCCGCACCGGTGGCAAGCGGGCCGGTCTCGGACTGCATGTCGTGGACGCGTGGACCGGCAACGAGCGCGACACCGCCACGCTCTCCGGAGGAGAGACGTTCTTCGCGTCGCTGGCCCTCGCGCTCGGCCTCGCCGACGTGGTGACCGACGAGGCCGGGGGAGTGCGGCTGGACACGCTCTTCATCGACGAGGGCTTCGGCAGTCTCGACGACCAGACGCTCGACGAGGTGCTGGACGTGCTCGACTCGCTGCGCGAACGGGACCGCAGCGTCGGCATCGTGAGCCATGTCGCCGATCTCCGCCGCCGTATCCCCACCCAGCTGGAGGTCGTGAAGGACCGGCACGGGTCGACGGTGCGGCACCGTACGGGCGGGGGCGGCGCGTGAGGCGCGCCGTTCAGCGGCCGATGGCGCGGCGTGGCAGCGGCGAGGAGTAGACGACGCTGGTGGTGACCGACCCGAGTGTGCCGATCTTCCCCGACACCTCCTCGAGGTGGCTCATGGAGCGCGTGGCGACCTTGATCACGAAGCAGTCGTCGCCCGTCACATGGTGCGCCTCGAGGATCTCGGGTGTCGTCTCCACCAGATCGTGGAACGGTTTGTAGTTGCCGTTCGGATAGCGCAGCCGTACGAACGCCAGGATGGGCAGACCGAGCCGCTCGTGGTCGACGACCGCCGTGTAGCCCTTGATGATCCCCACGTCCTCCAGCCGGCGCACCCGCTCGGTGACGGCGCTCGCCGACATCGAAACGGCCCGCGCCAGCTCGGCGAAGCTTGCCCTGCCCTGGGCCTGGAGCGCCTGGAGGATGCGCCAGTCGGTGGCGTCCGGTGAATATCCGGTCATGCCGGAGAGACAACAGGGGAATCACCGGCGGATCAAGTCAGGTCCCGTGGAATCCCACTTCCTGGAAACGATCAACGGCCATAAATTTTCAGTCATGACCACGACGCAGATTTCCGCAGATCAGGGCAGTGGGGGCCATCGGAGCAGTCAGGGTGGGAACCCCGTCCTCCGTGTCCCGCCCGCCTCCCCGGCCGTCGCGGCCGCCTACTTCGGGGCGAGCCTCGCCTTCCATGCCGACGTCTCCGATGTCGCCGGCGCCCTCGCGTCCGGCGGCGAGCCCGGATTCGTCGTGCTGGACTCCCGCTCGACCGAGTCCTGGGACCAGGGCCATGTCCCCGGCGCGGTCCACCTGCCGACCGCGCTGATCCCTGAGCAGGCCGAGCAGTTGCTCGACAGGTCCGTCCCGGTCGTCACCTACTGCTGGGGCCCGGGCTGCAACGGCGCCACCCGCGCGGCGCTCGCCCTCGCGGAGCTGGGCTTCCGGGTCAAGGAGATGCTCGGCGGTTTCGAGTACTGGGCCCGCGAGGGCTTCGAGTACGAGACCTGGGAAGGCCTGACCCGGCGGGACACCGACACGCTCACCGCGCCCGTCGCGGCGGACGACTGCGGCTGCTGAGCCACGGGGCGGTAACCGCGGCAACGCGGCGGGGGTTGCGCCGAAGCCGGGCGGACCAGGGAAACCCGTCCCCGCCGAAAGGCCCCGCCGTCACCCTTGGCGTACGACCGAGGGGCACGGGCGCACATAGCGCGCGTCCGACGGGAGCGTCTCGGCAGCCGGGCACGCCGCGCGCAGGACGACGTCCAGGACGAGGTCGTCGTCGCAGGCGTAATGGCCGCTCGCCCACGCCGCGTTGGCCTCGACGACTGCCCAGTCGCCGTCCACGGAACCCACATCGACCACGATCGCGCTCGGCAGCCTCGTGCCGTCCAGCCGGGCGGCGAATTCCAGTACCTCGCCCCGGCGCGGGTCCGCGTCGAGCGGTGCGACATCGAGATTGCCGTGCACGGCGTAGCGGCTGCCCGTCACCACGACGCCGTCCAGCAGGAACAGCCGGTACTCCGCCGTGAACGACACGATGTCGCTGACCAGGACCCGGATGTCGTCGTCCACGGCGTCCGGACCCGGAAGCCCGCTGCCGTCCGCGTAGACCCGGGCGGGGAAGCTCTTGTCGTTGGGCGGCTTGATGAACGCGGGCCTGCGCAGGGCGCGGGCATGAGCGATCGCGGTGAACTGTATCTCGCGACGCGTCAGTTCGTACGGCAGCGAGGCCAGCCAGTCCTCGGGCGCCTCCAGCAGGCCGAGGCCCAGCTCACCGGCCACGGCGTCCGCGAACAGCGGCCCCGCGTACAGGGAGGCACCGGGCGCGCCCTTCGACTCCTCGGGCACGCGCCAGTCGTGCAGCGTCCGTGCGCTCATGCCGCGCCGGACGGCGGCCGCCGCCAGGGCGGAGCCGGTCGCGGTGACTCTGGGGGAGAGGTGAAGGGTGCGCATGACACGACACGATGCGGTACGGGGGCGGGTCGGCGGAACCGAATTACGCGGGCGGGGAGCGGCGGCCCGGGCCCGGGGAGGGGAGCCCCCGGGCCCGGGCCGTCAGACCGCGGGCGTCGTCACAGCTTCGACAGTTCGTCGACCAGGTCGTCCAGGCCCAGCGACCCCTGCGACAGCGCCGCCATGTGCCACGCCTTCGCGTCGAACGCCTCGCCGTGTGCGCGGCGGGCGTTCTCCCGGCCCAGCAGCCAGGCGCGTTCGCCGAGCTTGTAGCCGATCGCCTGCCCCGGCAGGGACAGGTAGCGCGTCAGCTCGCTCTCCACGAAATCCGCAGGCCGGCCACTGTGGGCGTTGAAGAACTCCTCGGCCAGCTCCGGCGTCCAGCGCTCGCCCGGACGGAACGGCGAGTCCTTGGGGATCTCCAGCTCGAGATGCATGCCGATGTCCACGATCACCCGGCACGCCCGCATCATCTGCGCGTCGAGGTAGCCCAGCCGGCGCTCCGGGTCGGGCAGGAAGCCCAGCTCGTCCATCAGCCGCTCCGCGTACAGCGCCCAGCCCTCGACGTTGGCGTTGACCCCGCCGATCGTCGCCTGGTAGCGGGACAGCTGGTCGGCCACATGGGCCCACTGCGCGATCTGCAGATGGTGGCCCGGCACGCCCTCGTGGTACCAGGTCGACACCAGGTCGTACACGGGGAAGCGGTCGGCGCCCATGGTCGGCAGCCAGGTGCGGCCGGGGCGGGTGAAGTCCTCCGAGGGGCCGGTGTAGTACGGGGCGGCGGCGCCGCCGGGCGGGGCGATGCGTGACTCCACCTTCCGTACCCGCTCGGCGAGTTCGAAGTGCGTGCCGTCCAGCGCGGCGATCGCCTCGTCCATCAGGTTCTGGAGCCAGACGCGTACTTCCTCCTCGCCCTCGATGTGCTTGCCGTGCACGTCGAGATGGGCCAGCGCCTCCCAGGGGCCCGCGCCGGGAAGGACCTTGTCGGCTTCCTGCTTCATCTCGGCCAGCAGCCGGTGGTACTCGGCCCAGCCGTATGCGTACGCCTCGTCGAGATCGAGATCGGTGCCGTTGTAGTAACGCGACCAGCGGGCGTAGCGCTCGCGGCCGACCGTGTCGGGTGCGCCGGCGACGGCGGGGGCGTAGACGTCGCGCATCCAGTCGCGCAGCGCGACGAGCCCCTCGCCCGCGATGCGGGCGGCTTCGTCGAGTTCGGCGCGCAGCGCGTCGGGGCCGTTCGCGGCGAACGCCTCGAACCAGTTGCGCTCCGTGCCGATCCACTCCGTGAACTGCCCGATGACCGTGTTCGTCGCGCGGGGTCCGGCGTACACCTTGTGCTCGAGCCCAAGGGCCAGCGATGCGCGGTATCCGTCCAGTGCCGCCGGGACCCCTCGCAGCCGTTGTGCGACGGCCGCCCAGTCCTCCTCGGACTCCGTCGGCGTCACGGTGAACACGGAGCGCACCTCATGGGCGGGCGAACTCAGGTTGCTGACGGTCCGCAGCCCCTCCTTGGCCTCGTGGACGGCGAGCTGGGCCGTGAGCCGGTCGCGCAGCAGGCGGCTGCAGCGCCTTTCCACGCCGCTCTCGGCGCCCGGGAGCTTCTCCGCCTCGTCCAGACGGGCCAGTGTCTCGCGGGCGAGTGCGGCGACGGCCTCCTGCCCCGCGGGCGAGTAGTCGGGGAGGAAGCCGGAGCTCTCCTTGTCTCCCAGATACGTGCCGGTGATCGGGTCGAGTTCGATGAGTGCGTCGACGTAGGCGTCGGCGACCTGACGGGGCAGCGCGCTGTGTGAAGTGTCTGGCATGCGCTCATCCTGATACGAGACAAGCCCTCACGTCACGATGATTGCGGATCAGTCGCCCGTCGTCGACGCCGGAGGCAGCAGAGGTCCGCAGTCCCACTGCTGGAAGATCAACCGGGTCTCCACGCGGGCGACTTCACGCTGCGAGGTGAACTCGTCCAGAACCAGGCGCTGCAGATCGGCCGGATCCTGCACGGCCACATGGACCAGATAGTCGTCAGGGCCCGTCAGATGGAACAGAGCCCGGGACTCGGGCAGGGCGCGGATGCGTTCCACGAACGGCCCGATCAGTTCACGCCGGTGCGGCCGGACCTGTACCAGCAGCAGCGCCTGAAGTCCGCGCCCCAGCCGGGCGGGATCCAGCGCGAGCCGGTGACCCAGGATCACGCCGGAGCGGCGCAGTCGCGTGACCCTGTCGAGGCACGTCGAGGGAGCCACACCGACCTCGGCCGCCAGCTCCCTGTACGTGGTCCGGGCGTCGTTCTGCAGGAGGCGGAGTATGTGCAGATCTACCGGGTCCAGTGCGACAGATTCGGCCATTCATCGAACGTAGCACGGTGCTGGACCGTTACTTTCCGGTAGCTGTTCACAGTGCGGCCATGGAGAACGCAGCTTCGGCCACTCCCGTACCACGGGCCCTGGCCACCCACGCCGTGCACGCCGGCCGCGAGGATCTCGCCCTGCTCGGAGTGCACGCCCCGCCGCTCGATCTGTCCACGACCTACCCGTCGTACGACGCCGCAGCCGAGGCCGAGCGGATCGACGCCTTCGCCGAAACCGGCGCCAGGCTCGAGGGCCCGCCGGTCTACGCCCGGCTGGACAACCCCACCACGGCCCGGTTCGAGACTGCGCTGGCCACGCTCGAGGGAACCGAGAGCGCGGTCGCGTTCGCCAGCGGCATGGCGGCCCTGACCGCTGTGCTGATGGTGCGGGCGAGCATGGGGCTGCGCCATGTGGTCGCCGTCCGGCCGTTGTACGGCTGTAGCGACCATTTGCTGAACGCCGGGCTGCTCGGGACCGAGGTCACCTGGGCAGACCCGGCCGGCATAGCCGACGCGCTGCGTCCCGACACCGGCCTGGTGATGGTGGAGACCCCCGCCAATCCGACGCTCGCCGAGGTCGACCTGCGGGCGGTGCGGCACGCCTGCGGCTCGGTCCCGCTGCTGGTGGACAACACCTTCGCCACCCCGGTGCTCCAGCGCCCGGTGGAGGACGGTGCCCGGCTGGTCCTGCACAGCGCCACCAAGTACCTGGGCGGCCACGGCGATGTGATGGGCGGCGTGGTCGCCTGTGACGAGGAGTTCGCGCGCAAGCTCCGCCAGGTGCGCTTCGCGACCGGCGGCGTACTGCACCCCATGGCCGGATATCTGCTGCTGCGCGGTCTGTCCACGCTGCCCGTGCGGGTCAAGGCGGCGTCCGCGACCGCCGCCGACCTGGCGCGGCGGCTGGCCACGGACCCCCGCGTGGCCCGGGTCCACTACCCGAGCATCGGCGGAGCGATGGTCTCGTTCGAGGTCTACGCGGACCCGCACGACGTGATCGCCGGCGTCCGCCTGATCACCCCCGCGGTCAGCCTGGGCAGCGTCGACACCCTGATCCAGCACCCGGCCTCCATCAGCCACCGGATCGTGGCCGAGGGTGACCGGCGCTCGGCGGGAGTCAGCGACCGGCTGCTGCGCCTGTCGGTCGGGCTCGAGGACGTCGAGGACCTGTGGCGGGATCTGACCGAGGCGCTCAGCGGTCGATCTGCTCGTAACGGGACGCCGGACGTGCAGGAGCCGTATCGAGTCGTGCGGTGACCACCATCGTCCCCTCCTCTATCTGGTAGTCCAGCGGGAGACCGAGACCGCGCATGGCCGCCACCATGCCGGTGTTGGAGGCCTGCGTGACGGCGTACACGCTCGCGCAGCCCGCCTCGCCGGCCAGTCCCACGAGCCGGCCGAGCAACTCGGAGCCGATACCGCGCCGCTGCCAGGCGTCCTCCACCAGCAGCGCCACCTCGGTCTCGTCGCCGTCCCAGAGCAGATGGCCGAGGGCGACCAGCCGCCCGGACGCCGTCTGGACTGCGAGCGTGCGTCCGTAGCGCGGGCTGAGCAGGTGGTTCAGGTAGCGGTCGGCGTCGCCGACCGGGCCGTGGTAGCGCAGGCTCAGCGTGCGTTCGGAGCACCGCTCGTGCATGGCCAGGGCGGCTTCGACGTCGCTCTGGTCGGCGCGGCGCACGATGATCTCGTTGCCCTCGGGGAGGGTGAGGACATCGTGGCTGCGCGGGATACGGGGGCCGAGGCGGGCATCGAGCTCGACCAGGGCGCGGGCCCGGGCGAACTCGGTGGGCGTGAAGGGGAGATACGGCCGCTCGACGGTGAGCGCGCCGCCGTTCGGGTCGCGCAGATGCATCACCGTCTCCTCCAGCACACCCTCCACCGGGGGCAGTTCACCGGTGGGCCGGCCGGTCAGGGAGAGGGTGGGGCGGGAGCGTATCGTGCAGCGTCCGAGCAACTGCCTGAGAGCGAGCGGCAGTTCTGCCGCATCCAGCGCCGTGCGGGTGGCGAGGCCGAGGACCCGCGTGGGGGTGTCGACGAGATCGTGGGCATCGGCGCGTTCGATCCAGGTGTCACGGCCTCCGGCCTCCGCGATCTCGTGGGTGAGGTCGAGCGCCTGGAGCCCGGCAGGGGCGCGCAGCAGGAACTCGTCCACCGTCCCGTCGGCCAGCGGGTGGGTCTGCAGCGTCAGGATGTCGACGCCCTGCCCGGCCAGTGCGGTGCACAGGGCCGCCAGACTGCCGGGCGTGTCCCGCACCGTGGTGCGCATGCGCCACAGCACGGTCTCGCGGGGGCCCGTGCCGGCGGATGCGTGGGCGGAGCCGGTGGTTTCCGCCTTTCCGGGTCCGCCGGCAGCCGGTGTCCCCGGCGGGGGCGCATGGCTGTGGCGGCGTGCCCACCATGTGTGGAACGCCGCCGTGGCGACGAGCGTCACCGCGGAGGCGACGAGCAGGAACGGACCGTCGGGGCCGTGCCCGACGAGGTTGGCGATGGCGTCGGCCACCGCGACGGCGGTGAACATGGCGGCCAGTTCGACGAGATCCCGCCGCCAGTGGTGCGAACGGCGGGCACTCTTCGCAGAAGTCACATCTGTCATGGCTTCACTGTGACCCAACGGTGTTGCGTGATCACGAACGCTTTGTGACTGATGGGTTAAGCCAGTATCTGGCCTGCTATGGACACTTTTTTGGCCATTTTTGGTGTGGGGTGTTCGCCTCACCGACCCAACGCAACCAGGAGCCGGGAGGCCTGCCGCACGAGGTCGGAAGAAGCCCGCTTCCCGGCGAGTGCGGCGAGCCTGTCCATCAGGCCGGCACCCGCGGCCTCGCATGCCACAGCCGAACCGCACTGCTCCGTACACTCCGCGGCCACGCCCAGAATCCCTGCCAGTCCGCGCGGCCCGGGCGCGGCGCCCAGCAGCGGCGGGAGCAGGGCTGCCAGGACTGCCCACGTGGTCGCGTACGCACCGGTGACGGCGGCAGCTCGGGCGGCATCGGCGAGCCGGTTGAGCTTGACCGTGCCCTGCAGTGCGAGCTCGGCGAGTTCCCGCCCCAGCAGCGCGCTGTCGAGCTGGCCGCGGGCGGCAAGCACCAGCAGCGCGTCCACCGCCGACATCCGGTCCTCGCCGTGCCGGGCGCCCAGACCGCAGGCGAGGAGCCGGTGCAGTGCGGGTCCCGCGTCGCCCTCCGCCTCGGCGAGCGCCGGCAGGCAGGACGCATTGCCCCGCATCTCGTCGACGGCGGTCGCCAGCACACCGCCGAGCTGCCACGCGGCCAGCGTCTCCCGGTCCTGCGGCAGCACGGCCGACCAGCGGAGATCCACCGAGGCCCAGTGGGAGCATTCCGTCCGGGAGATGTCCTGGGCCCACGTCAGCCAGTGCAGCGAAGCCGGGAACTCACGGCGTACCGACCACCGCTCCCGGGTCTCGTGGATCAGCTGCCGCGCCCCCTCGTGCCGGTCTTCGGGCCCGGACGAGGCCGGGCCGCCATCCATGCGCACGCGCAGCGCGGTCGGTACGGGCTCCGGCGCGGTGAGCCAGTTGGCAAACCAGTCCGCCTCCTTGGTGCCGAGCCCCGCTGCTGCCACAGCGGTCCGCGCCGCCGTTTCACCGGTCCGCCGTACCCGCAGCAGTGCCTGTCCGAAGTCCGCCGGGCCCGGAGTGACTCCCAGCCGCCGGTACACGCTCAGCCGCTCCAGCAGTTCGTCCGGCTCCAGCGTCCCTGTGTGCCAGGTGGGCGTGGAGAGCAGGAACGGCAACGGCCGCGTCACCGCGAAGTAGGCGGCCTCCCACATACGGGTGCACTGGGTGTGCTCCAGCGCGGCATGCACGCATCCGTTCTGCCTCGCAGGGCGCGACCTGGCGCGGTTGAGCGTCTTGGCCGACACCTTGCCCAGCAGGGCCGCGGCCATCACGTCCAGGCCGTTCGGATGGCTGAGGAAGCGACGTTCGGTGGCCTGGCGTGCCGCGTCGTCGAACCACCAGCGGTCGGCCAGGGCATCGCGCAACGCCTCGGTGAGCCTCTCCCGGTCGCGGTGCGCGAAGCGTACGAGGCCGTCCATTACACGCTCGAAAGCGGCGACGTCGGCCTCCGGCCGCAGGGCCACCAGCTGCTCCACCAGTTCCGCGACCGAAGCCGGGGCCGGCTCGAGCCGCCTCGGCAGCGGGACGGGCGGCAGGATCTCCTCGTACGTGCCCGCGGCCGCCGGGAGCTCACCGAACAGGGCAATCGCCGCCTGACGGTGGATGGGACCGACCTGCGCCGCCGCCTCGGCCAACTCCGCCCGGACGTCCTCGTCGACGGCGGACAGATGACGGCCCACCAGTTTCAGCGCGCGGTCCTGTATGCCGATGTCCGGGTGGCCGAAGGCCTCCGCGACCACCGGCAGCAGCACGCGCGCATCCTCCACAGCGCCTCCGGCGGCGCCGAGCACCGTGCCCAGGAGCATCAGCTGGCCGCGCACCAGTTTCTTCTCCGGGCGGAACAGCACCGCGGCCGACACGTCGGACAGAGCGCCGGGCGACAGCTCGCCACGCTCCGCGAGCCGCCCGAGGACGCCCTGCGCATGCGAGGCCACGGTCGAGAGCCCGTCCGCGGCCATGGCGGCCCACTCGGCGGCAAAGGCGTGCTCCTCCTGCGCGCTCAGTGCCAGCCGGCGCAGCAGACGGAGCAAGAAGCGCATCTCGCCCGGCCGTCCGCCGCGCAGCAGCCGCAGCACACAGCGCTCCACGAGCACGGAGCGCTCCACAACGCCTTCGGCGGCCAGGTCCGCCAGCGCGGTCGGCCAGTGCCGGGGCTCCGTGGGGTCGTCGTGGACAGCGAGCGAACGGGCCAGCTCGGCGGTCTCGAACAGCAGAGGAACCAGGGTCCGCACATGCGGATCCTCGCGCAGCGCGCCGGGCCCGGCGCCTCTTGCGGGACACATCGCCTCGGCCCACCCGTGGACGAAGCCGTCCGTTGTGGGCACAGGGCAGCCGGACAGCCGGACCAGCTCCTGGATCAAGGGAAAGTCGTCCTGCGCAGTCGAGGCCCGCCCGGCCAGCCGGTGCGCGAGGTCTCCCAGCCAGCTCGTCTTCCGGTCCTTGAGGAGGTCCAGCAGCACCTCGTACGGTGGGTTCGCCGGGCTGCGCAGGTCACGCGCCCCGAGCCACGCGGCCAAGGCGGCGGCTCCCGTATGACAGCCCGTTCCCGCGACCAGCAGCGCCGACCGTACCCGCTCCTGCTCGTCCCAGCGGTCCCAGTCCCAGCCGCGCACCTCGGAGCGCAGCGCCTTCAACTCGGCCAGTGCCGCCTTGCGCTCCTGCGCACCGAGGGTGGCCAGCAGCCCGGGGACATCGGCGGACCGCCCCTCGCGCACGGCGGCGAGCAGCGCGTTCACAGCCCCGCTCCCTCAGCCGTGGCGGTCGCACCGCACATGGTGCGTTCGGCGATCCGGACCGCCAGCGCGTGCTTGCACGGTCCTCGCCGGCCCTGGTGACCGGCCCACCACCGACAGGTGCAGCTGAGCCGGCCGTCCACCTTCCGCACCTGGTAGCGCCGCCCGCCCGATGTCACGCCGGCCGGTTCGCCGGACAGGTCGACGGCACCGGACGACACGAGCGAACGGGCCGCCGTCAGGCGGGGGTTGTCGCGTTCGGCCCGGTCGGCGTCGTACGGCAGCTCCCGGTGGAAGAAGGCGGCGTCCGCGATGTCGTACCCCACCCGGCCGGCCGTGCCGAGCCTGGTCAGCGCCGCCCGCACCCGCTCGGCGGACAAGCCGCTCTGCGCGGCGAGGTCGGCCGGGTCGATCCTCGGCTCCCAGGCCAGGAGCACCGCGATCAGCTCGGCGTCCTGCGCCGCCTCCTCGGTGGCCAGCGCCTCGAGCACCCTGCCCTCGCCCGAGAACCCGCGCGAGGAGTCGGGGGAGAGGGTGAGCGTGAGCCTCATCCCCGGCAGGACGATCTCCCAGGCGCTCGCTGTCGTCGCCGCCTCGCCCGACGGGCCGTACACCCGCAGAGCCGTCGCCTGCCGCAGCACGCGCTGCAGGGCGACCAGTCGCCGTGGGCCCGGCAGGCACACCGCGCCCGGCACCTGCCTGGTCGCCGGCCGCAGGGTGCGCCCGGCCGGTACGACCCATGTCGCGCGCCCTGCCTCGCTGCCCGATGAACGAGGCAGGGCACGCAGGAAGCGCAGCGCATCCGCAGCTGTCAGCTCGGCCCGCACATCGAACCCGACCGTGGCCACCTGTGCCTCGGCGAACCCCCGGAGCCATCGGTCCGGCAGCGGCACCTTCTTCTCCACCACCGAGCCCCCGAGTGTGGTGACGGCCAGTTCGCCGTCGCCGACGCGCAGATGCAGCGGATCGTCGCCCGCCAGCCGTGAAAGGGTCTCCCGCAGGGGGTTGTTGACATCCACGTTGGTCGTACCGTGCCCGGTCTCGGCTCCGTCCAGTCCCTCGGGCAGCACGTCGAGCCGTGCGTACACCCCACCGCAGCCGGAGAAGGACTCGAACCGCAGGCGGTCGCCGTTGCCGGTCACCACCGGGTCGAGTACCGGCCGTCCGGTGCGGTCGTCATAGCGCGCGGCGGCCACGTCCGCGACCGCGAGCAGGCCGCGCGCCGTCGCCTGGGCCGACGTCACAAAGCCGCTGAAGAAATGGGGATGGGCCTCGGCACCTTGCGGGGTGAGACCGCCGGCGGTCTCCAGCCCGAGCTGCCGCCCGCCCTGCGACGACACCAGAGCGGACGCACGGGCGTAGGCGAGCGCCTGCACTGATCGCGTCATGCAACCGACCGTAGGCCACGCCACTGACACCGGTACCCGCAGCGTGTACCGGGGAGTTGTGGCCCACGGCCGCGCCAACCGTTCTTCATCGGCTCGGCTCGGGGCGGCTCGGGGCGGAACATGACCTGCTCGGGGCAGTCGGGCTCCGCCCGCCCGCGTATCGGCGCCGGCGGGCGGAGCCCGACTGCCGCATGCCGGCGCAAAGGTGACGAGCCCGTCCTACTGGCCCACCCGCCCCGGCTTCAGGGTCTTGCTGAAGAGCACCGCACCGCCTTCCGCCCGCAGCCGCACCGTCAGCTCGCCGCAGCCACCGTCGATGTCGACCTCGCCGAAATACTGCGGCGACTCCATCGGCGACAGATTCGCGCGCTGCGGAGCCCGCACGAAGACCCGCTCCGGGCCGAAGGTCGCGTCCAGAGCGTTGGCCGGGAACCCTCCCGCCGCAAGCGGACCCGAGACGAACTCCCAGAACGGTGCGAAGTCCTTGAACGCCGCCCGCTCCGGCGCATAGTGCTGGGCCGAGGTGTAGTGCACATCGGCGGTCAGCCACAGTGTGCCGGTGATCCTGCGGTGCTTGACGAACCGGAGCAGCTCCGCGATCTGCAGCTCCCGGCCGAGCGGCGCACCCGGATCGCCCTGCGCCACGGCCTCGAAGTTCGCCGCGCCGTCCGGCACCACGAGCCCGAGCGGCATGTCGGAGGCGAGCACCTTCCACACCGCACGCGAGCGGGCGAGCTCCCGCTTCAGCCAGGCGAGCTGCTCCGCGCCGAGGATTCCCACACTGTCGTCGGCCTGGCGCCCGGGGGAGTTGGCGTTGCGGTACGTACGCATGTCGAGGACGAACACATCGAGCAGCGGGCCATGGTGCACCACCCGGTGGATCCGGCCCTCGCTGCCACGCGGCGAGAGGGTCCCCACGGGGAAGTACTCGCCGAACGCCTGCATCGAGCGCCGCGCCAGCACGTCGACATCCTTCTCCGTGTACCGTGGATCATCGAGGATCTGGCCCGGGTACCAGTTGTTGCGGACCTCGTGGTCGTCCCACTGCACGATCGTCGGCACCTGGGCGTTGAACTGCCTGACGTTGTCATCGAGCAGGTTGTACCTGAAGTTTCCGCGGTACTCGGCGAGCGTCTCGGCGACCTTCGACTTCTCCTCGGTCACGAGGTTGCGCCACACCCGCCCGTCGGGCAGCGTCACGCTCGGTACGAGGGGACCGTCCGCGTACACGGTGTCGCCGCTGGACAGGAAGAAGTCCGGATCGAGGCGGCGCATCTCCTCGAACGCGCGAAAGCCGCCGATGTCCGGGTTGATGCCCCAGCCCTGGCCCGCGATGTCCCCCGACCACAGGAACCGCACGCCGTCGCGGCGTCGCGCGGGCGCGGTGCGGAACGTCCCGTACACCGGTTCACCGGTGCGCCGGGGATCGTCCGGGTCGGCGAGCACCACCCGGTAGTGCACCTGCTCACCGGCGGGCAGCCCGCGCAGCGCGGTGGTCCCGGTGAAGTCGCTCCCGGGACCCAGCAGGGGTCCGCGCCAGCGGCGGGGGTACCGGAAGGACTCCGTCGCGGAGGTCTCCACGATCATCCGGGCAGGACGGTCCGAGCGCACCCACACCAGTCCGGACGACGCGGTGACATCACCGGTCTGCACACCCCAGGCGGCGCCCGGCCGCCCGGACAGCGCGAGAGCGGGAGCGCCCGCTGCGGTGGGCAGGGCCAGGGCGGCCGACGCGGCGACCGTGCCCTTGAGCACGGAGCGGCGGTCGGGGGCGGATCTCGGTGGGGTGTGCGACATCGCTGCGCCTCCAGGCGGTGTGGCGGATCGTGTGCCGTGCCATGCCTAGTGCCTGGTCACGGCCGCCACACGAACCCCAAGTGAACAGCCGGAAGCGGAGGTTGAGGCAACGAGCGGTCCCCCGGCGTGCCGTGTCCGCCGCCCGTGCCGTGAGCCGCACGCCCGCGCGCTCCCGGAGGCTTCCAGCACGCGTGCCGGAGCACCGGGACGCGCTTGCCGAGGCAACGGCCGAGCCGGCGACGGCGACCGCTCGCTGCCGCCCTGCAGTCCGGTCCCGCACCGTAGCCGTACGGCCGCCCCCGCCTCAGCTGCTGGCGTCCAGCAGGACGCGGGCCACCAGTGCCGGGTCGTCGTTCATCGGGACATGGCCGCAGCCGGGCAGCCGGATCAGACGCGCGCCGGGAATGACGTGCTTGGCCCTGATGCCCTGACGGCGCACCAGCAGGCGGTCCCGCGTACCCCAGCCGATGGTGACGGGCAGGTCGGGGATGTCGTCGGTGAACAGCACACTGCGTCCGGCGGCCAGGGTCTGGTGGAAGCCCGTGGCGTCGCGCAGCCCGAGCGTCTCGGCGACGGCGGCCTCCGGTGAGCGCCGGCCCGGCCGAGCATAGATGGTGCCCGTCAGAGCCGTCCGTCCTGCGGCCGTACGGGACAGCCGCTCGATCAGCGGCAGCGGCAGCGACTGCGCGCCCAGCCGCATCGCACGCAGCGTGGCGAAGGCATAACGCCGCTCGGTCTCCGACCAGAAGCCCGCCGGGGACAGCGCGGTGACCGACCTGACGAGCTTCTCGCGGCCCAGTTCCAGCGCGAGCAGCCCGCCCAGGGAGTTGCCTGCCACATGCGGCCGGTCGATGCCCAGGGCCGTACAGAAGGAGCCGATCGCCGCGGACACGGAGGACAGGTCGTAGGGCACGCCGTCGGGCAGCGCGGGGGAGATGCCGAAGCCGGGCAGGTCGACGGCGATCACATCGCGCTCGGCGGCGATGATCCCGAGCACGGGCTCCCAGGCCTGCCAGTGATGCCCTATCCCGTGGAGCAGCAGCAGCGGCTCGCCCGAGCCGCGCCGTTCGTAGTTGACGGTCAGCTCGCGGCTGCCGCGTGCCGTCTCGATGGAGAACGAGATCTCTCTGGCCATTCTGCTGCCCCTGCCCCTTGGTCGTAGACGCACTGTCAGTAACAATTACCGTTCGGTAGCTTCCAGTTCAAGGGGCCACGAGTGCGTCGCTCGCCACTGCGCCGGGCGGGGCACCCGATCCGCTGGACAGCGGATGCCGCATCAGCTGGGATGGAGGGATGGCGACCGACACCCTGACCGACGTCTTCGAAGAGCACCGTCCCGTTCTCACCGGGGTGGCCTACCGGATGCTCGGCCGCGTCGCCGACGCCGAGGACGTGGTGCAGGAAGCCTGGCTCCGCTGGTCCGCGCAGCAGCGCGACGAGATCCGGGAGCCACGCAGCTACCTTGTCAGGATCACCACCCGTCTCGCCATCGACCGGCTGCGGCACGTCCAGTCGCGGCGCGAGGCCTATGTCGGCCCCTGGCTGCCGGAGCCCATCGCCACGGACTTCGGACCCGCTGTCCCCGACACGGCCGAACGCGCGGTGCTCGCCGACACCGTCTCCTTCGCCGTCCTGGTCGTCATGGAGTCACTCTCACCGCTGGAGCGAGCGGTGTTCGTGCTCCGGGAGGCCTTCGGTTTCCCGTACGGGGAGATCGCCACCATGCTGGAGCGCTCCGATGCGGCGGTGCGCCAGCTCGCCGGGCGGGCACGCAAGCATGTCGAGGAGCGAACGCATCACCACGACGTCGACCCCGCTGAATGCCGGGATCTGACGGAGCGATTCCTCGCCGCCGCGTCGGGCGGCGACCTGGGCGAGCTGCTGAAGCTGCTCGCCCCCGACGTGCGCCTGGTCGGCGACAGCGGCGGCAAGGCCAGGGCCCCGCTGCGTGTCCTCGAGAGCGTGGACAAGGTCGGACGCTTCCTCTTCGCGGTGGCGCACCAGCCGATTCCCGACGCCGAGATCCGCGTGGTCGAACTCAACGGCGCTCCCGCACTGCTCGTCCTGTCGGGCGGGAAGCCGGACACCGTCATGCAGGTGGAGATTCAGGACGGCCGCATCACGTGCGTTTACATCGTCCGCAACCCTGACAAGCTCGGCGCCGTCGCCTCCCTCTAGCCGGCCCGCCTCGGTCCTCACCGCACGTCAGGCCATGTGGGACCCCGTGTCCGCGGTGGATGCGGGGCCTTTCGCGACGTCCGTTCCGCCCGGTCACGAACGTCCTGTAAACGCTCTGCGAATCCGTTCCGTTCCACTGCGTGACGGCGGCAGGATTGGTCTTGACCAAGGGGGTGGGCCGTCCTATGGTCGCAGAGATAGTGCAGGAACCTTTAATAAACAAGGGCGCGTAAAAGCCGCCGGGGACACGGCCATTGCGGAGGATCAGGGTGGGGACCACGCAGCTGGAATCGGTGCCGGAGCCGAAGTACTGGCACCTCAAGACCGTGATCGGTGAAGCACTCGACTCGGACTTCACCGTCGGCGAGATCCTGCCCAACGAACGTGACCTCGCCGCGCGCTTCGGAGTTGCCCGCGCCACGCTGCGGCAGGCACTCGAGCAGCTCGAGCTGGAGGGTCGGCTCCAGCGCCGCCGCGGTGTCGGCACGACCGTCGCGCCGCCGCGCATGGGCGTGGACGTGTCCACCTCCCAGCACGAGTGGCCCGGCTCCGACACCGACGCCTGGCAGGCCGCCGAGTGCACCGTCGCGGTCCCGCCTGCCGCCGTGGCGCGGATGCTCGACACCGACGCCGACGAGGCCACCCACACGGTGCGCCGGGTGCGTACGATCCACGGCCAGTCCGTCGCCGCCGAGCTGCTCTTCGTCCCCGCTGCCTCGGTGCCCGCGCTGCCCGCCATCGACGCACCGTCAGGACCCGCGCTCGCCCGTGTCGTTCTGCGTGAGCTCCAGCGGCTCGGCCTCGAGGGCCAGGACCGCGCTGTGGAACTGGGCTCGGCGCGCGCCGACGACGCCAGGGAACTGGACCGGCTGCCCGGCGCGCCCGTACTGGTCGTCACCACCCGCTACTTCGCCGAGGGCCGCACGGCGGCCGTCTCGGTGGCCACCTACCGGGCCGACACCTGCCGGCTCACCTTCGGCGACCTCGGGGACCTGCAGATCAGCCACCACGACCAGGAACGCCGCGCCTCCTGACCCACTGCGCTTCTCCCGGCTCGTGCAGGGCTCCCCAACCCTGGCACGTACGTGACCCCAGGCCCGCACGGCCCGTCGCTCCGGGCGAAGGAGCTCAGCGGCGGGCCGTCACCGTTCCCTCGACCGCGAACAGTTGCTCCTCGACATGGTCGAGCGCCAGCCGCAGCGCACCCGTCGCCACGGCCGCCTCGCCCAGCAGGGACAGCACCACGCGAGGCGGCCGCAGACAGTAGCGGGCCAGCTCGCTGCGCAGCGGCGGCAGTACGCCGTCCAGCCCGGCCGCCCAGCCCCCGACGACCACCAGCTCCGGATCGAGCGCCAGGACCAGCGCCGCCACATCGTGCACCAGGCGCTGGATGAACCGGTCGACCGCCGCGACGGCCCGTTCGTCGCCGCCCTTGGCCAGCGCGAAGACATCTGCGACGGCCTGCTCGTCCAGCGGATGCAGCGGCTCGTCCGTGGTCGACAGCAGTCTTTCGGGGGTGGCCCCACGGCCCAGCAGGTGCAGCGCCCCGATCTCGCCCGCCGCGCCGCCGTAACCCCGGTGCAGCCGCCCGCCGATCAGCGAGCCGGCGCCGGGGCTCAGACCGGCGAGTACGAACACGATGTCGTCCGAGTCCGTTGCCGCGCCCTTCCAGTGCTCCGCGACCGCGGCGGCGTTGGCGTCGTTCTCCACGAGCACCGGGCAGCGGAACGACCGGCGCAGCCGCTCACCCAGCGCCAGTCCGGTCCAGCCGGGCAGCGCCGTCCCCAGCCGCACGGTGCCGTCGGACTCGACGATCCCGGGGGAGCCGACCCCTACCGCGCGCAGACTGCTGCGCGCGACGCCTGACCGGCGCAGCACATCGGCGACGACCGCCCGTACGCGCTCCAGCCGCTCGTCCTCGTCGGCGGTCTCCGACACCTCGCGCGAACCGGCGCCGATGATGCGCCCGTCGAGGCCGGAGAGCAGGGCGGCGATGCGATGGGATCCGATCTCGATGCCCAGCAGATGCCCGGCCTCGGCGCGGAACCTGAACCGCCGGGCCGGCCGGCCCTGGCGACGCGTCCCGCCCTCCTCCGCCACGCACTCGACGACCAGCCCGGCCTCGATCAGCCCCTCGACGACGCCCTCGACGGTCGGCCGGGACAGCCCGGTGACCCGGGTCAGGCCGGTGAGCGTGGTGGACTCGGCACCGCGCAGGGAATGGAGTACCACCGCGGAATTGATTCGCCGCAACAGCGAAGGATCCCCGCCGGTCAGCCGCCCCACCGTGTGTCCTCCCAGCTCGTGCGCGTGTGTGCGGATCGTACTCGCCCCGGCACGATGGCGGCGACCGGCCGCCGGGCCTGGTTGCGCCGGGCCCGGCGGCCGCCATGGGGACCGTCCGGCACGATCCGCCCCGCCGTGCGCTCCCGGCGCAGGTGAGGTCCACCCGCACCCATGGCTCGCGGCGGCACGAACGCACCTCTGCGACGGTCAGGCCGGTGATTGTTCCCACGGGCAGGCGGTCCTGGGCCGGTCGCCCCACTGATGGCTGTTGATCTCCGCTGTGGGCCCAAGGGTTTGGCCGGCGGCGGCCGCCCGGGCGCTGTCGTTCGTCCGGCAAGGGGGCACGGGAGCGCTCCCTCACCGGCGGTGTGTCCGGCGCGCATCGCGGACGGGAGCCGGCCGGTGCCCCGGACCACTGACGGTGTGCCAATTGTCGGTGCGGGCCGGTTTACTGGCCGCATGACCACTGCACAGCATCTCGCGGCGATCGACCTGCTGCGCTCCCGGCCGTTCCCGGCCGAGCGCGGTCGGTCGGATCTCGGCGACAGTGGCCCGGGCTACCACCTCGCCGCACTGCACACGGCCGCGGACGGCATGGCCGTCCGGCGGGAGGCGGCCGTCGAGCAGTACGAGGCCGAGTGCGAGGCGCTCGCCGGGGCGCTCAGCGGACGCTGGGGGGAGGCGCAGCTCATCAGTCTGTGGTCGGCGTCGGTGCGCAGCGCAGCGGGGGAGGACGTCGCGGCGCCATGGGACGAGCTGAGCCACAGCGCCGCGTCCGTGTATCTGTGGCGCGTGGAGAGCCACTGGATAGCCGTCGGGCTCTCGCGCCGGGCCGCGGACGACCCGCTGCCGTATCAGCTGCTCGCTGTCGTCACCGAGATCGACCCTCCGTAGGGCTCTGCGCCGCGGTCCGCAGCCGGCCGAACTCCTCCGCCATCGCCTGCGCCGTCCAATGCGCGTTGAGACCGCTGGGATTGGGCAGCACCCAGATCCTCGTGTCCGCGATCGTGCGCTCCTGGCGTCCGATCCGCGCCGTCCGTTCACCGAACGCCGTGCGGTACGCGGTCACGCCGACGACTGCCAGCCACTGGGGACGCAGCCGCGCCACCTTCTCGGTCAGCAGCCGCCCGCCGGTGCGCAGCTCCTCGTCGCTGAGTTCGTCGGCGCGCGCTGTCGTCCGGGCGACGACATTCGTGATGCCGAGCCCGTGGTCCAGCAGCTCGCGCTGCTCTGCGGGCGCCAGTTGACGCGGCGTGAAACCCGACAGGTACAGCACCGGCCAGAACCGGTTGCCCGGCCGGGCGAAGTGATGGCCGGTCGCCCCCGACATCAGGCCGGGATTGATCCCGCAGAACAACACCGTCAGGCCGTCCGCGACCACGTCGTCGACGACGCGGTCGCGGGCGGCCTCGAGTTCCTCCGGTGTCACCCGGCGTCCATCGCGGCTCAGAGGATCGAGCCCGGGATGTAGCCCGCTGCCTCCGGGTGCTGCTTGGCGATCTCCTCGATCCGGCCGACCACCGAGGTGACCTGCTCGCCCGCCGCGCCCGTGAACGACAGCTTGTCGGCCATCAGCGCGTCCAGCTGCGCCCGGTCCAGCGGGATCCGCTCGTCGGCGGCGAGTTTGTCGAGCAGTTCGTTGCGCTCCGCGCCCTGCTCACGCATCGCCAGCGCGGACGCGACCGCGTTCTCCTTGATGGCCTCGTGCGCGACCTCGCGTCCGACTCCGGCGCGCACCGCGCCCATCAGCACCTTGGTCGTGGCGAGGAACGGCAGGTAGCGGTCCAGCTCGCGCGCGACGACGGCGGGGAACGCGCCGAACTCGTCGAGCACGGTCAGGAACGTCTCCAGCAGACCGTCGAAGGCGAAGAACGCGTCCGGCAGTGCCACCCGGCGCACCACGGAGCAGGACACATCGCCCTCGTTCCACTGGTCGCCGGCGAGTTCGCCGGTCATCGAGGCGTAGCCGCGCAGGATGACCATCAGGCCGTTGACACGCTCGCAGGAGCGGGTGTTCATCTTGTGCGGCATGGCGGAGGAACCGACCTGGCCGGGCTTGAAGCCCTCGGTGACAAGTTCGTGCCCTGCCATCAGCCGGATGGTCTTGGCGACCGAGGACGGTGCCGCGGCGAGCTGCACGAGCGCCGAGACGACGTCGTAGTCCAGCGACCGGGGGTAGACCTGGCCGACCGAGGTGAAGGCGTGCGCGAAGCCCAGGTGACCGGCGATGCGCTGCTCCAGCTCCGCCAGCTTCGCGGTGTCGCCGCCGAGCAGGTCGAGCATGTCCTGGGCGGTGCCGACCGGGCCCTTGATGCCGCGCAGCGGGTAGCGGCCGAGCAGGTCCTCGAGACGGTCGTAGGCGACCAGCAGTTCGTCGGCGGCGGTCGCGAAGCGCTTGCCCAGCGTCGTGGCCTGCGCGGCGACATTGTGCGAGCGGCCGGCCATGACCAGCTCCGCGTACTCGCCCGCCCGCTTGCCGAGACGGACCAGTACGGCGACCGTACGGTCGCGCATCAGCTCCAGCGACAGCCGGATCTGCAACTGCTCGACGTTCTCGGTCAGGTCGCGGGAGGTCATGCCCTTGTGCACGTGCTCATGGCCGGCGAGCGCGTTGAACTCCTCGATGCGCGCCTTCACATCGTGGCGCGTGACCTTCTCGCGCTCGGCGATCGACGCCAGGTCGACCTGGTCGAGCACCCGCTCGTAGTCGGCGAGGGCGGCATCCGGCACCTCGATCCCGAGGTCCTTCTGGGCACGCAGCACCGCGAGCCAGAGCTGACGCTCCAGCTTGACCTTCTGCTCGGGGGACCAGAGGACGGCGAGCTCCGCAGAGGCGTAGCGGCCGGCCAGGACATTGGGGATGCGAGGCTTCGCAGACACAGCAGTCACGTGTCCAGATTCTACTGGCGATTTCTGCAGGCCAGCGCCCCGCCCCCATTCGTACCTTGCTACGAACGCGCCTCGTCCAGGCCGAGCGGCGACTCGTACGGAAGCAGTTCGGCCCGCTTGGGCGGACGGCCGTCGCCCGAGGAGCGCCCCGTCAGCCGACGGCCGATCCAGGGCCCCAGGTACTGGCGGGCGAACCGAAGGTCGGCGCCGAGCTGCTCGGCCCACCTCGCCGGGACGGCGGGCGGCAGCGGTGCCTGCCAGTCCTCCTCGGCCTCGTGCCCGAGTGTCTGCCACACCGCCTCGGCGACACGGCGGTGCCCTTCCGGTGTCAGATGCAGCCGGTCCACGTCCCACATCCGCCGGTCGCTCAGCGCCGACGACCCGTACAGGTCCACCACCCGCGCACCGTGCCGGGCCGCGAGCTTGTCGACGTGCGCGAACAGCTCCTCCATGCGCGGGCGGAAGCGCTCCAGCACGGGGCCGCTGCGGCCCGGGCTGCGCATCAGCACCAGCTGTCCGCACGACGGTGCGAGCCTCTCGACGGCCTCCTCCAGCAGCCCGCACACCCGGGGCATGTCGCACTTGGGCCGCAGCGTGTCGTTCAGCCCGCCCACGAGGGTGACCACATCCGCCTGCATGGCGGCCGCCGTGTCGATCTGCTCGTCGACTATCTGGCCGATGAGCTTCCCGCGCACGGCGAGATTGGCGTAACGGAAGCCCGGAGACCGCGCGGCCAGCCGGGCGGCGAGCACATCCGCCCACCCTCGGTAGGAACCGTCGGGGAGGAGGTCGGACATCCCCTCGGTGAACGAGTCACCGACCGCGACAAAACTGGTGTAGTTGGCATTCATCTCCATGGCGGAGCGATCGTACCGCGCGGTAAGGTCCGTCGGTTCCGTACCGGGAGGGGAGTCCTGTGAGTGATGCACTGCTCCACGCTCTGGCCGAAGCACTGGCCGATGTGGTGACCTCGATCGATACCTGTGACGACGATGTGCTCGACCCGGACACCGCGGTGAAGTGGCTGGAGACCACCGCGTATCTGCTCGACCGGCTCCCGCCCGCCGACCGGCGTGAACTGGCCGGACTCTTCCGCAAGGTGGCGGCACGCCACCCGGCGGGCGCCTGGCGGGACGATCTGCTGAAGGTTCCCGAAGGCTTCGGCCTCGACGACGATCAGCACGAGCTGTACTGCGACGGCGTCGAGGACCTGGTGCGGCGCTTCGTCGAGGCCGTACGGGACGTGGACCCCGCGACCCCGGTGCCGACGTGTCCCGGCTGGACCTTCGCGGACCTGGTGAAGCATCACGGCACCACGCACCGCTGGATGGAGCACCTCGTACGGACCCGGGCCGCCGAGCGGGTCTGGTCACGGGACATACCCCTCGACCTGCCCGACGACCCCGCGGCGTACCCGGAATGGCTGGCCCGCAGCGCCGAGGCGACGCTGCGCACCCTGCGCAAGGTGGACCCGGAGACCCCGATGTGGTCCCACGGCGCCGAGCAGCGGGTGGCCTTCTTCCCGCGGCGGCTGCTGTTCGAGGCGCAGATCCACCTCGCGGACGCAGAGCTCGCCCTCGGCCGGGAACCCGGCATTCCGGCCGGCGCCGCCGCCGACGGGATCGACGAGTTCCTGGAGAACCTTCCGCACCTGGGCCGGATCGCCGAGCCCGTCGGCAGGCTGCCGGACGGCTCGCTGCACCTGTCGGCCACCGACACCGGCGGCGGCTGGACGATCACGTTCGGCAGCGCCGGGTACGCCTGGACCAGGTGCGGCCCCGCGGCCGATGCGGCCACGGTGTGCGTCCAGGCGCCGGTCGCCGACCTGCTGCTGCTCACCTACGGCCGTATGCGCCCGGACGACGTCCGGTTCGCCGTCGCCGGCGACCGTGCCCTTCTGGACGCGTGGGTGGCGGCGACGGCGCTGTAGTGCCGGCGCACGGGACGCGGAGGCGACGCCGGGCCGGGCGGGCGGGGCCTCCGCACCCGCCCCCGGCTGCCGACCGGGCACGTGAGCGTCAGGTCGGACGGGCGCCTCTGTGTGCCGGTGGTCCCGGGTCTGTTCGGCGGACGTCCGGGCGGTCGACCGCCCGGACGCACCGCGCCGTCCGGCGTCCTTGTGGGTGCGCGCCGCCGAAGCGGCAGCCGCTGTCCTCGGGAGCGAGATCGGCGAGGCCGCCGGTGTCCTCCCGTACCCCGCGGTGAGAGCTCCGGGGATGCCGGCCCGACGCGCTCGGCGGCCACCCGCACTCTCCCCGGAGGCAGCGGCCCGGAGCAGCTCGGCCCCGGGCCCCGACGCCCGTCAGTCGGACCGGCCGACCAGTTCGCGCAGGATGTCCTCCATCGTCACCAGGCCCTCCGGCCGGCCCTCCTCGTCCAGCACCGCCGCCAGGTGGGTGCGGCTGCGGCGCATCGCGGTGAGCACGTCGTCGAGCGGGCTGGTCGCCCGGACGCGGGCGATCGGGCGCAGCGCCGAGACCGGGAACGGCTCGTCCCTCGGAGCGGCGTCCAGGGCGTCCTTGACGTGGAGGTAGCCCAGGATGCGCCGGTCGTCGTCGATGACGGGGAAGCGCGAGAACCCGGACTCGGCGGACAGAAGTTCCAACTGCTCCGGGGTGGTCCCGGCGCGTGCGTACACCACGCGCTCGACCGGCATCACCACATCCCGCACCGGCCTGCGGCCCAGCTCCAGTGCGTCGCGCAGCCGTGCCGCCGAACGGTCGTCCAGCAGTCCGGCGTCGCCGGAGTCACGGACCAGTGAGGCCAGCTCGTCGTCCGAGAACGTCGCGGACACCTCGTCCTTCGTCTCCACCCGCAACAGCTTCAGCAGGCCGTTCGCCATCGCGTTGATCGAGAAGATCACCGGGCGCAGCGCCCTGGCCAGTGCCACCAGTGGCGGGCCCAGCAGCAGCGCGCTGCGCACCGGCTCCGCGAGTGCGATGTTCTTCGGCACCATCTCGCCGAGCAGCATGTGCAGATAGGTCGCCAGCGACAGAGCGATCACGAACGAGATCGGGTGCACCGCACCGTGCGGCACTCCCAGCGCGTCGAAGACCGGCTCCAGCAGATGGGCGATGGCCGGCTCGGCGACGATGCCGAGCACGAGGGTGCACGCCGTGATGCCCAGCTGGGCGGCGGCCAGCAGCGCCGAGACATGTTCGAGGGCCCACAACACGCTGCGTGCGCGTCGGTTGCCGGCCTGTGCCTCCGGCTCGATCTGGCTGCGCCGCACGGAGATCAGCGCGAACTCGGCGCCGACGAAGAAGGCGTTGACGACCAGCGTGAGAAAACCGATGAAGAGCTGGACAGCGATCATCGTCCGGCCTCCTCACTGCGCCCGCGTCCGGTCCCGTCGCTTCCGCCGGTTCCGTCCGCCTGGTCCGAGGCACCCGCCCGGTCGATGCGCTCGCCCCGCCCGAAGCGGCCGCCGCGCTCGGACCGGTCCGCCCTGGGGGCCGTGTCCTGCACCGGCTTCAGCGGCGCGTGCAACAGCACCCGCGCAGCCCGCCGGCCCGTGGCGTCCCCCACTTCGAGCTGCCACCCGTCGATGTCGAGACGGTCGCCCGGGACCGGGATACGTCCCAGCTCGGTCGCCACCACTCCCGCCAGCGTCTCGTACGGGCCGTCCGGCACCCGCAGCCCGATGCTGGCCAGCTGGTCGGTGCGGGCAGCCCCGTCCGCCGACCACAGGTTGCGGCCGTCCGCGTCCTTGCCCGCCGGAGCCAGATCCGGTGTCTCGTGCGGGTCGTGCTCGTCGCGCACCTCGCCGACGACCTCCTCGACGATGTCCTCCAGCGTGACCACACCGGCCGTGCCGCCGTACTCGTCGATCACCACCGCCATCGTCGACCTGCCGGAGAGCCGGTCGAGCAGCCGGTCCACGGTCAGCGTCTCCGGTACGAGCAGCGGCTCGCGCAGCAGTTCGGAGACCCGGTGCCTGGGGCGATGCTCGGCCGGGACGGCCAGTACGTCCTTGATGTGTGCGATGCCGACGACGATGTCGAGGCTGCCCCGGTACACGGGGAAGCGCGACAGTCCGGTCGCCCGCGTGGCGTTGGCCACGTCCTCCGCGGTCGCGAGCACGTCGAGCGCCGTGACCTGGACCCGCGGGGTCATGACGTTCTCCGCGGTCAGCTCGGCCAGATGGAGGGTGCGGACGAACAGCTCGGCGGTGTCCGCCTCCAGCGCCCCCGCCTTGGCGGAGTGCCTGGCCAGCGCGATCAGCTCCTTGGGGCTGCGCGCGGACGCCAGCTCCTCCGTCGGCTCCAGCCCCATACGCTTCACGGTGCGGTTCGCCGTGTTGTTGAGGTGGGTGATGAGGGGCCGGAAGGCAGCCGTGAAGACCCGCTGGGGGGTGGCCACCACCTTGGCGACGGCCAGCGGCGAGGAGATCGCCCAGTTCTTCGGGACCAGCTCGCCGACGACCATCAGCACCACGGTCGACAGCGCCGTGCCGATCACGAGCGCGGCCGAGGAGGCGACCGAGGCCGAGAAGCCGAGTGCCTCCAGCGGCCCGCGGATCAGCTTGGCGATCGACGGCTCGGCGAGCATGCCCACCACCAGATTGGTGACGGTGATACCGAGCTGTGCGCCGGAGAGCTGGAAGGTGAGGCTGCGTACGGCCTTCAGCGCGCCACTCGCACCGCGCTCACCGCGCTCGACCGCCCGTTCGAGCTCACCGCGCTCGACCGTGGTGAGCGAGAATTCCGCCGCGACGAAGCCTCCGCAGGCGAGCGCGAGCAGCACGGCCACGAAGAGCAGGAGCACTTCGGTCATCGGTCCACCTCCGTCCCATCGTCGGACAGCGGGAGGAGGATCGCTCGGTATCTGCTACTGGGAGGCTCGCCCATGGGCGGACGCTCACACCTTTCATGCCGGAAGTGAATGATCAACCCATGGTAAAGGGTCGGTAAAGCAGTCCGGTCGGTGCCTGCCGGCTACGCCTGGGCGAACGGCTTCACCCAGCGCCGCCAGTGGTCCTCGCGGTGGTAGCCGGCCGACGCCCACGCCTGATGAGCGAGCTCGTTCGCCTCCAGCACCATGGCGTCGCCGCGCCTGCCGCCCACCGCGTGGAACCGCTGCTCCGCCGCGTCGAGCAGGGCCGCCGAGATCCCCTGCCGCCGGTGGGAGGGAAGCACGGCGAGGCGGTACAGGGAGCAGCGCCACCCGTCGAAGCCCGCGATCACCGAGCCGACCAGCAGGCCGTCGCGCTCGGCCAGGATCAGTGCCTCGGGGTCGCGTGCGATGAGCCGGGCCACTCCGTCCGCGTCGTCCGTGATGCTCGTGCCCTCGGCAGCCTCCTTCCAGAAGGCGAGGACGGCCTCGGCGTCGGCGGCCTCAGCGGTGCGCAGGTGCAGGTCGGTCATGACCGGAGCCAAGCATCTGTCGGTCCGGCCCGGCCAGTGGGTTCCGCACTGCGAGACGGCCCCGCCCCTGAACTCACCGCGGCGCGGCGGCTATTCGTGCGCGATGGCGGTCAGCACGTTCATCCGGGAGGCCCGCAGCGCGGGCAGCACCGCCGCGACGAGGCCCACCACGACCGACCCGACCACGACGGCCACCATCGTCACCCACGGCACGGCGAACCCGGCCATCCCCTCGAGCGCCAGCACCTGCTGCAAGGCCACGCCCCACACCACACCGAGCGCGAGTCCCAGCAGCGCACCGAAGACGGCGATCACCACGGACTCCAGCCGGATCATCCGCCGGAGCTGGACGCGGGACAGCCCGATGGCGCGCAGCAGCCCGATCTCGCGGGTCCGCTCGACCACCGACAGCGCGAGCGTGTTGACCACGCCCAGCACGGCGATCATGATGGCCAGACCCAGCAGCGCGTACACCAGATAGAGCATCACCGAGATCTGCCGGCGGACCAGCTCCTTGTAGTCCGCCTGGTCCCGCACCTGCACCTGCGGATAGGGGTCGAGCGCCGACTCCAGCCCCTTGCGCAGCTCGGCCGGGTCGCTGCCGTCCGCCGCGTTGACGTAGACCGCCGCCTCCTGGCCTCCCGGCACGTATTTCTCCAGGGTGGCCAGACCCATGAACACGCCACCTTCCATCCCCGGCCCGCCGCTCGTGTCCCTGTCGGTGAGCGCCCTGACCGTCAGCCGCGTCCGCTGTCCGTCCGGGAACTCGGCGGGCAGCACCGAGCCGACCCGTACGTCGTGCTCGGCGGCGAAGTCGCGGTCCAACGCGATGCTGTCCGGCGCCAGCGCGGCGGCGGTGTCCCCGCTCGCGTAGGTGAGGTGGGCGGCCTCGTCCAGCTGGGGGTCGTACCCCGACGCGGTCGACTCCACGCGCTTGCCGTCCGGCAGGGTCAGCGCGAGGGGTGCGAAGCGCTGCCGCACGATGGTGCCCGCGCTTTCGACGCCCTCCACCTTCTGCGTGATCTCCCGAGGGAACGGAGTGAAGTTGGTGTTCTGCACGACGAAGTCCGCTCCGAGCGTCCGGTCGATCCGCTCGTCGAAGGACCTGGTCATCGAGGAGCTGGCGATCGACAGACCGCCGACCAGCGCCAGGCCCACCATCAGGGCCGCGGCGGTGGCTCCCGTACGCCGCGGGTTGCGCAGGGCGTTGCGCTGGCTCATCCGCCCCACCGGGCCGAACAGCCGGGGGAACGCGCCGCCCAGCACCCGGATCACCGGCCGCACCAGCAGCGGTCCCGCCACCACCATGGCGATCAGCGTCAGCACCACACCCAGACCGAGCAGGGAGGAGGCGGTGGCCGTCCGCTCACTGACCACGCAGCCGCCGAGGGCCGCCAGGCCCGCCGCGCCCACCACCGACCCCGCGATCGCCCGGACCGTCAACGGTCGTCCCACCCCGGCGACCTCCGCGTCCACCAGTGCCGCCATCGGCGACACCCGCGCCGCGCGCCTGGCCGGCAGATACGCGGCCACGAAGGTGACAGCGACACCGACCGCATAGGCCGACACGGGGGTCGCCACACCCACCACCATCTCGGTGGCGTCCAGATTCATGCCGAACAGGCTCATCAGCTCGATGAGCCCGGCGGCCAGCCCGATCCCTGCCGCCAGCCCCACTGTCGAGCCGACGAGTCCCAGCAGCAGCGCCTCCGTCAGCACCGAGCGCCGCACCTGGCGGCGGTCGGCCCCCAGTGCCCGCAACAGCCCCAGTTCCCTGGTGCGCTGGGCGATCAGCATCGAGAAGGTGTTGACGATCAGAAAGATGCCGACGAGTACGGCGACCCCGGCGAAGCCGAGCATCACCCACTTGATCACATCGAGGAACCCACCGAGCCGGGCCGCGGCCGACTTGGCCTGTTCGTCGGCGGTCCGGTACTGGTAGCCGTCGCCGAGCGCGGCCGCGATCCGCTGCTTGAGCACGTCGTCGGACACCCCGTCCGCGGCATCGACGGCGATCGAGGTGGCCCGGTCCGGCCGGCCGAGCAGCTCCGTCTGGGCGGTCGCCGTGTCCAGAAAGACCAGCGCGGCCCCGGGGTTGGTGGTGACGAAGGTGGCGATTCCGACGACCTTCACCGGGAACGAGCCGGGCTGCGCGAGGACGGTGAGAGTGTCCCCGATACGTACGCCCTTGTTGTCGGCGGTGTCCTTGTCCAGCAGCGCCTCGCCGGGGCCCGCGGGCTCGCGACCACTCGTGAGCCTCACCGCACTGCGGTCGGTGACGTACCAGTTGGTGGCGATCGTGGGCGCCCCGGTCGTCGGGCCGACCGGTTCGTTGTCGGCGTCGACGACGGTGAGGCTTCCCACCGACGCCTCGACATGGGCCGCCCGTACGCCCTCGACGGCGTCGATGCGCTTGGCCAGCGAGGCCGGGACGGTGCGTACGACGCCGGTCCTCGGCAGCCGTTCGCCGATGCCTTCCTTCGGCGAGACCGTGACATCCGCGGACGTCGAGGCGAACAGCCGGTCGAAGGTGCGCGAGACGGTGTCCGAGAAGATCAGGCTGCCGGCGACGAACGCCACCGAGAGCACCACCGCGAGTGCGGACAGCAGCAGCCGCCCCTTGTGGGCGAAGAAACTCCGCAACGTCGCCTTGAGCACCGTGACCTCAGCTCCTGCGAAGGGTGTCGAAACGCTTCATGCGTTCCAGGACCGTCTCTGCCGTCGGGTCGGACATGACATCGACGATCCGGCCGTCCGCCAGGAACAGCACCAGATCGGAGTAGGCAGCCGCGCCGGGGTCGTGGGTGACCATGACGACCGTCTGTGCCAGCCGGTCGACGGCCTCCCGGAGGAAGCCCAGCACCTCGGCGCCCGCGCGTGAGTCCAGATTGCCGGTCGGCTCGTCGGCGAAGATCAGCTCGGGCCGGGAGGCGAGAGCCCGCGCGCAGGCGACCCGTTGCTGCTGCCCGCCGGACAGCTGAGCGGGCCGGTGGCTGAGGCGGTCGCGCAGGCCGAGCGTGTCGATGACCTGGTCCACCCACTCACGGTCCGGTGCGCGACCGGCGATGTCCATGGGCAGCGTGATGTTCTCGGCGGCGTTCAGGGTCGGCAGCAGGTTGAACGCCTGGAACATGAAGCCGATCCGGTCCCGGCGCAGCCGGGTCAGCTCGCGCTCCTTGAGGGAGGTGATCTCCGTGTCGCCGAGCCACACCCGGCCCGCGGACACGGTGTCCAGTCCGGCCAGACAGTGCATCAGCGTGGACTTTCCCGAGCCCGACGGCCCCATCACCGCGGTGAACCGGCCGCGCGTGATGTCGACATCGACCCCGTCCAGGGCGCGTACGACCGTCTCGCCGGTGCCGTACGCCTTGGTGAGCGAGCGCGCCCGGGCGGCCAGCGGTACCTCCGGGGCCGGGTCTCCGGTGGGTGCAGTGACAGGTGTGGACAAGGCCGCCTCCAGGGGTGTGCTCCCCGACTCCCGTACAGGAGGGGAGAGTAGGGCCGGGTGGGACACGCCGGTATCCGTCGCAGGGTTCGGCCGCAGGGTTCGGTGCAAGGGCCATTCGGCCGCCGCCTTGCCGGTGCTAGCGTCTTCGCGCTAGCTTGATGGTATGGCGAAGACCCAGCTGAACGTAAGGGTGGACGAGAGCACCGCCGAAGCAGCGCGCCAGCGGGCCCTGCAGCGCGGGGTGAGCGTGAACCGCTACATCGAGGAGCTCGTCAAACAGGACGCGGGCGAGGCGGGCCGCACCTTCGTGGACGCGGCCGCCGATTTCATGAAGCAGTACGAGTCGCTCTTCGCCGAGGAGTTCGGCGACAAGCGTTGACGCTCATCACACCGGTCCCGGGCTGTGTCCGGTGCGGAGGAACAGTCGCCCCCGACGGCCACTGCTGGGACTGCGGTGCCGCCCAGCCGGCCTTCCGCTCGCATGTGGAGATCACGGCGCCCGGCGGCGCCGCGGGAATCAGTGACCGCGGCAAGCGGCGTGGCATCAACGCCGACGCCATGGCGCTGACCACGGCCGGCACATGGACGATCGGCGTCGTCTGCGACGGCGTGTCCATGTCCCCCCGGGCGGAACGAGCCGCTCAGGTCGCGGCAGAGGTCGGCGCGGCCGCCCTGGTGGAACTCCTCGGGGCGGGCGTCCTGCCGGAAGTCGCGCTCGGCGACGCCGCCACCCGCGCGGGCCGCGCCGTCACCGCCCTGGCCGCCTCGGTCGATGCCGCACCCGCCTGCACATACGTCGCGGGCATCGCGGGTCCGGAGGGCATCTGGAGCGCCTGGATCGGCGACAGCCGCGCCTACTGGCTGCCCGATGAGGGAATCGGGATGGCGCTGACCGAGGACGACACGGGCGAGCACGAAGCGCTCTCCGCCTGGCTGGGAGCCGACGCGGACGAACCGATGCCGCGAGTCCGCAGCTACCGGCCGCAGGGCCCCGGCCGCCTGCTGCTGTGTACCGACGGACTGTGGCGCTACCTGGCCGACGCCGAGGGACTGCGTGCCACCTCCACGCGAGGCCGGCGGGCACCGTACGCCGACGGTGGCCTTCTGGCCGATGCACGGTCGCTGGTCGGTCACGCCCTCGACGCCGGCGGGCACGACAACATCACCGCACTGCTCGTCCCCGTGCGGCCAGGTGCGCCGACGGGGACGGCGACGAGCCCCTTCGGCGCAGCCGCCGGCCCGACGTGACCGCGGGCCGCCCGGCACCGCGTCCCGACCGGACGCGGACGGTGTGCGGCCGCCCTCGATCGGAGCCGGCCGCTGGGGGATACTGATCAACGCAACCACTCAGCGCCCGCCCACTTCCGAGGCAGCTTCTCCACATGGACAACGATGAGTCCCCTGAGACACCGTCACCTGGCCCCGTGAATCTGCAGATCGACCTGGCATGGCTGCTGATGGTCGCCGAGCACAGGACCCCCGGTGACCCGCAGGTCACCGACTGGGGCGCGCTCGTGGCCGCCGTCAGCCGTCATGACGCCGAGATATTCGGTGTCGCCGTCTACAGCGACCCGCACGCCCGGGCCGCGGCGCTGCTCCAACTCCTGCTGCATGTGCCGGCGCTCGAACGCTCCAACGCGATGTTCGCCTCCGCCGTCGCCTACGGCTACCTGGTCGCCAGTGGTCTGAAGGTCGTCACCTCACCACAGCAGGTGCGGGATCTGGCCCGGCTGGTGAAGGCGGGCACGGCGGACGTGCGGACCATCGCGGAAGAGCTGCGGCAGTGGAGTCGCTGATCCGGCACACCGCCCCGGCCGACCCGCCCTGATACGCCGGCGATCGGACCGGATTCCCACCCGCGCCGCCGCCATCTCCTGACGGCGGCTCACCATGGTGCCGGTCCCT
Source organism: Streptomyces sp. NPDC006208 (assembly GCF_040613775.1). Classification (NCBI taxonomy): domain Bacteria; kingdom Bacillati; phylum Actinomycetota; class Actinomycetes; order Kitasatosporales; family Streptomycetaceae; genus Streptomyces; species Streptomyces sp. NPDC006208. Next base: position 93,767 of record NZ_JBEXSW010000035.1, read on the forward strand.
GGTCCGTACCGAACGGACGGCGCGCAACTCCCAGCACACAAGGCGACGTCGGCAGCTGGACACGGCCCTCCGGCACCCGGAATCTGCGGTGTGTGCCCAGCTCGAACCCCGCCGCCTCGATGGCCGCGACCGTGTCTCGCGCGGTGTGGCAGCCACCGCACATGAGCGGCCACACCGTGCGGTCCAGTACCCGCTGCGTACGCGCGAGGCCCCGGCCCTCCGCCAGCGTGTGCTCGAAGAAGCGCAGCTCACCACCCGGTCGCAGCACCCGCCGGATCTCCGACAGCGCCCGTGGAAGATCCCGCACCGAACACAGCACCAGCGAGGCGACGGCCCCGTCGAAGGCCTCGCTCTTGACCGGCAGCGCCTCGGCCGCGCCCGGCACCACATCGACCGGGACCTCGGCGTGCAGCGCCGCCTCGGCGGCCAACTTCCGCAGCGTGCGCTCCGGTTCGAGTGCGACGACCTCGCTGACGGCCATGGGGTAGTGCACGAAGTTCAGCCCGTTGCCCGCGCCGATCTCGATCACCCGGCCCGACAGCCCGGCGAGCAGCTCTGCGCGGTAGGCGGCGATGCCGCCCCTGGTGTCCGCGGTCACGCTCATCCTGGCGTAGAAGCGCGCGAACAGCGGATGGTGGACGGCGTCATGCGGCACTTTGGTGCTGCGCAGCGGCATCGCGGGCCTCCTTGGAACGGACGGACCGGTCACCGCCATTCTCCCCCTGGGCGGTGGAACTCAGCCGTCCAGCGCCGCCACGAAGCAGAATTCGTTCCCCTCAGGATCCTGCAGCACCTGGAAACGCCCGTGCTCGTCGGTCATGACCCCGCCGACCCTGGTCGCGCCCAGCCGTACGGCCTCGGCGGCGGCCGCTACGACATCACCGGCGTCGATGTCCAGATGGAGCCGGTTCTTGGCCGCCTTGCCCTCGGGTACGCGCTGGAAGGCCACCCGCATGCACTCCGGTGGATCGACGTACGACCAGTCGTCCTCTCGGTCCACGGGATCGCCGCCGAGGACCGCGGCCCAGAAGCGCACCAGTCGCGCCGGGTCATGACAGTCGAAGACGATCTCGTCGATCCTTGCTCGCATGAGGCTCAGCGTACGGCCGGACTGAACGCCGTCGAGGTGAACACCGTCGCGTCCCAGGTGCCGCCGAGCCGCGGCGCGAGCCAGCCCGCCGCCCGGTCGCGGAAGTCCGCCGGCGCGAGCGACCCGGCGCCCTGGGGTACGACGCCCAGCAGCGGGGCGCCCGCCGCGTCGGGCAGATCCGCGAGATTGCACCGGGCCGCGAGATCCGGCTCGCCGGGCCAGCTGCCCACGACCACCCCGAGCTGTTCCAACTGCCGTGCGCGCAGCGCCTCCGCGGTCAGGGCCGTCATGTTCAGCGTCCCGAGCCCGGCCGGTGTCACCACCAGCACGGGCGCACCCAGCTCCCCGGCCACATCGGCGAGCGTGGCCCCGTCGTCGTCGAAACGTACGAGCAGGCCGCCGGCACCCTCGACGAGCACCAGGTCGTACTCACCGGCCAGCTTCCGCGCGGCCTCGGCAACCTGCCGGGGCCGCACCGGCTCGAGGCCGGCCCGCCGCGCGGCGGTCGCGGGCGCGAGCGGCTCGGGGAATCGCGCGAGCTCGACCCCGGTGACATCGCCGGCCAGCCGCCGCACCTCGTCGACGTCGCCCGCCTCACTTTGCCCGACCCCGGTCTGCGCGGGCTTGAGCACGGCGACGGACCGGCCCTGTGCCCGCGCCAGCGCGGCAACGGCGGCTGTGACGACGGTCTTGCCGATCTCGGTTCCGGTCCCGGTCACGACGATCACTGGCATGGAGCGGTTTCCTGTCTTGCGGTTCGGCACGACGCGCGTGCCACGATTCCTGGTCGGCCGCGCTGCGCACAGCACGGCAGGTCTCCTGCGACACCGGCCCCGGCCTCGCGCGGAGCGGACCCCGCTGCCGCCCCGCGGGCGGTGGGCCGGGGCGGGGTCCGCCACCGGCCGGCACGGGTTTCGCAGGCCGGTCCCCGGCGGCCGGTTCTCCCTGGTACGTACCCCGCGGTCCGCCTGGTCCGGCACGTACCCCGCGGTCCGGTCGGCCTGGTGGTACACGGTGTGCCGGTTCCGCCCGCAGGCGGTCGCAGGGCACCGCCTGCGGGTCGGCGGCCGCGCGCCCAGGGCCGCTGCGAGGTCTCGCAGGCAAGCCCCGGTCCTACCGTCTGCGGTGGTGACGGCCTCGTCCGCCCGTCGTGGCACGGCCCGGTCACCGCCCCGCGGGGCCGGCGGGGGAATCCACCCCGCCGGCGCCGTGCGGCACCGCCCGGCGGCATCACCCCGCGGTCGCCGCTGCTTGCAGCGCACGGCACACGCGGGCCAGGTCCTCGTCGTCCGTGATGTACGGCGGCATCGCGTACACAAGGTCCCGGAACGGCCGCAGCCACACGCCCTCGCGCACCGCCGCCTCCGTCGCAGCCGTCATGTTCACGTCGTGGTCCAGCTGGATCACGCCGATCGCACCGAGCACCCGTACGTCCTTGACTCCCGGCAGTTCGGCGGCGCCCGCGAGGCCGTCGCGCAGGCCCGCCTCCAAGCGCTTGACCTGCTGCTGCCAGTCCTGGGCGAGCAGCAGGTCGATCGACGCGCACGCCACGGCCGATGCCAGGGGGTTGCCCATGAACGTCGGGCCATGGGCCAGTACGGGAACCTCGCCCTGCGAGATGCCGTCAGCCACCCGCGAGGTGCACAGCGTCGCCGCCATCGTGAGATAGCCGCCGGTCAGCGCCTTGCCGACACACATCACATCCGGGGATACACCGCCGAGCTCCCCCGCGAACAGCGCTCCCGTGCGGCCGAACCCGGTCGCGATCTCGTCGAAGACCAGCAGGACCCCATGCTCGTCGCAGGCCTCCCGCAGCACCCGCAGATACTCGGGGGAGTGGAACCGCATACCGCCCGCGCCTTGCACCACCGGCTCCACGATCACCGCGGCCAGCTCGTCCGCATGGCGCGCGACCAAGGCGCGCAGGCCCTCCGCGTACGACTCCTCGTACCCGGCCGGCGGCGCGTCCGCGAAGATCTGGCGCGGCAGCACGCCCGACCACAGCGAGTGCATCCCTCCCTCGGGGTCGCACACCGCCATCGGCTGCCAGGTGTCCCCGTGGTACCCGCCGCGCCAGGTGAGCAGGCGCTGCTTGGCCGGCCGCCCCAGCGAACGCCAGTACTGCAGACACATCTTCACGGAGACCTCGACGGACACCGAGCCGGAGTCGCACAGGAAGACGTGCTGCAGTGGCTCGGGGGTGATCTCCACCAGCCGGGTGGCCAGCCGTACGGCGGGCTCGTGGGTGAGCCCGCCGAACATCACATGGCTCATCCGCCCCAGCTGGCCGGATGCCGCCTCGTTGAGGACCGGGTGGTTGTAGCCGTGGATCGCCGACCACCACGACGACATGCCGTCGATCAACTCGCGCTGCCCAAGGGCCGGTTCCGCGAGCCGGAGCCGTACCCCGGACGCGGATTCGACGACCAGCGGGTCCGTACGGCCCGGCATCGGGCCGTACGGATGCCACACATGGGCCCGGTCCAGGGACCGGAGCTCGGCGGGGGGCAGCTCAGGCATTGGGCGCGACGTCCGTGCCTGCTCCACGGCGGCGCACGGCGACCAGATCGGTACGCGCCCCCGACGCCGGAACCGAAGCCGGAACCGACGCGGCCGAGGCCGCAGGGCTCGCCTCGGCGGCAGGGGCGCTGTCGGAGCAGCCCGTACCACCGTCACCGCACACCGACGTCGCGCAGCCACCGCCCGACCGGTGCTCGGGCAGCGTCGTGGTGTCCGTACCCTCCACCTCGAAACCCGCGTCCGTGATCATCTCCAGGTCGGCCTTGCCCGCCTGGCCCTCACTCGTCAGATAGTCGCCGAGGAAGATCGAGTTGACCAGGTGCAGGGCGAGCGGCTGCATCGTGCGCAGATGCACCTCGCGCCCGCCCGCGAGCCGTACCTCCACGTCAGGGCAGACGAACCGCACCATCGCCAGAATGCGCAGCGCACGCTGCGGTGTGAGGTTCCATTCCTTCGCGAGCGGGGTGCCCTCGAACGGGATCAGGAAGTTCACGGGCACCGAGTCCGGGTCCAGTTCGCGCAGCGCGTAGACCACGTCCACCAGGTCCTCGTCACTCTCGCCCATGCCCGCGATCAGACCCGAACAGGCCGAAAGCCCGGCGGCGTGCGCCCTGTTCACCGTGTCCACGCGGTCGGCGTACGTGTGCGTGGTGGTGATGTCCCCGTACGTCCCCTCGGACGTGTTCAGGTTGTGGTTGTACGCGTCGGCGCCCGCCTCGCGCAGCCGCTCGGCCTGGCCGTCGGAGAGCAGCCCGAGACAGGCACAGACCTCGACACCCTCGTTCTGCTCCTTGATCGCCTCGATGGTTTTCGAGACCCGGTCGACGTCCCGGTCCGTCGGACCGCGGCCGCTCGCGACGAGACAGACCCGCTTGGCGCCACCGGCGACGCCGGCCGCCGCGGCCTCGGATGCCTCGTCGGGTTTGAGCCAGGTGTACTTGAGGATCTCCGCCTTGGAGCCGAGCCGCTGGGAGCAGTACGAACAGTCCTCCGGGCAGAGCCCCGACTTGAGGTTCACCAGGTAGTTGAGCTTCACGCGCCGCCCGAACCACTGGCGGCGCACCTTCCCGGCGGCAGCCACCACATCGAGCAGATCGTCGTCGGAGGTCGCCAGCACGGCGAGCGCTTCTTCACGGGTCGGCAGCTCGCGCCGCAACCCCTTCTCCACCAGTGTGTTCAGCAGGTCCATGGCGCTGATCCTGTCCTACGGCACACGCCACGGCCAAGGAGGATCCCCACAACAGCGTCTGTTTGAGGTGTGTGCATGGCCACATCCGCTCCTCGAGCGCACCCGGTTAGGGTCTGTGCGCTGCCTACAAAAGGACCGGACCACCATGCCTCAGGATCCTTTCGACTGGATCGACGACGAGTCGCGCCGCCGTGAGCGCGCCGGTCTTGTACGGACGCTCCGGCCGCGCCCCGCCGACTCCGTGCTCCTCGATCTGGCGAGCAACGACTATCTCGGCCTCACCCGCAGGCCCGAGATCACCGAGGCCGCGGCACAAGCGGCACGCCGCTGGGGCGCGGGGGCGACGGGTTCCCGGCTGGTGACCGGCAGCACCGAGCTGCACGCGGAACTCGAACGCGAGCTCGCGGAGTTCTGCGGATTCGAGGCCGCCCTCGTCCTGTCCTCCGGCTACGCCGCCAACCTCGCCGCCGTGACCGCACTGAGCGGCCGTGACGCGGTGATCGTCTCGGACGCGGGCAACCACGCCTCCATCGTCGACGGCTGCCGGCTCTCCCGCGCCGAGACCGCCGTCGTCCCGCACACGGACGTGGAAGCCGTGCGCAAGACACTCGACGCGCACCGCGGCCGGCGTGTCGTCGCCGTCACCGACTCGGTGTTCTCGGTGGACGGTGACGCGGCCCCGCTGCCGGCGCTCGCCGAGGCCTGCCGCGAGGCCGGCGCCGCCCTGCTCGTCGACGACGCGCACGGCCTGGGCGTCCTGGGCGACGGCGGCCGCGGCGCCCTGGACGCCGCCGGCCTCGCAGGCCGTACCGGTGTCGTCACCACGCTCACGCTCTCCAAGTCCCTCGGCAGCCAGGGCGGCGCGGTCCTCGGACCGGCCCGGGTCATCGACCATCTCGTCAACACCGCCCGCACGTTCATCTTCGACACCGGCCTCGCCCCGGCCGCGGCCGGGGCGGCGCTGGCCGGCGTGCGCCTGCTGCGCCGTGAACCGGAGCTCGCGGGCCGCGCCCGTGAGGTGGCGGCGACGCTGTACCGACGGCTGACGGCCGCGGGTCTGACCTCGGCGCGCCCGGACGCGGCCGTTGTCTCGGTGCGGGCGCCCTCGCCCGAGGCCGCTCTGGCCTGGGCGGCGGACTGCCGGGCGGCGGGGCTGGTCGTCGGGTGCTTCCGCCCGCCGTCGGTGCCGGACGGCATCTCCCGCATCCGGCTCACGGCCCGCGCCGACCTCACAGGTCAGCAGCTCGACAGGGCGGTCGACACGATTGTCCGGACCGCTCCGGCGCTGTGACGCCGCACAGCGCCGGCCACCCCAAATACGTTCTCCCGTAGCAGAGTTCACCGCATCGAGCGACAGATAAATGCCTATCCCGGTGGATCGGCATCCTTGCCGCCCCATAAGTGGCAGTCTGACGCGCAGCGCAATCCGTGGCCGTCCTCGCATTTCATCCGCTACGAGTCGGAGACCGGCCCCGGTGGGAAAGGGACAGCGTCGCCATGGCAGACAAGCAAGAAGCATCCGTCACTCTGCCGAGCGATCCGGCCTCGGTCTCCGCGGCCCGGAGATATGTCACCAGTGTCGTGTCCGGGTGGGGACTGCCCGTCGAGGCCGAAGCCGCCGACACCGTACGGCTCATCGTTTCCGAGCTCGCCACCAACGCCGTGCAGCACACCTTCGGCCAGTCGCCCACGTTCACCGTCGATCTGCGGCTGGAGCGCGATGAGCAGCTCAGCATCGGTGTCACCGACAGCTACCCGCGCTGGCCGCAGCGGTTGCCGGCGGCGGTCCGGCAGGACAACGGCCGCGGCATGGTCATCATCCGCAGCCTCACCGCGGAGTGCGGCGGGCGCCTGTCCATCACGCCCACCGCCGACGGCGGCAAGACCGTCTGGATCGCTCTGCCGTGGAGCGTCCCGGTGCAGAACTGAGAGAGCGAGCCGCGCCGGGCCGGCACTCGTGCCGGCCCGGTGTCGGAGCTCGGCACGGCGGGCACCAAGGTGGTCAATG